>SHNC01000117.1 GCA_004295105.1 Betaproteobacteria bacterium
CTCGTCGCGCAGGGCGACGCATTCGCGGCGCAACGCGGTTTCGAAGGGCACGGCGTCGAAATCCGGCGCCAGGGACATCAGGCGAGCATGCCCCGCCAGCGGCAGGCCGCAGGTCGCCGCCAGGCGAGCGGCACGCAGGTGCGCAACGGGTTCGAGCTCGGCCAGCGCATCGAGCAGGCGGCCGCCCGCCGCGCGCGCGCTGGCGAGTTCGGCAGCGCCGAACGGACGCGCGGCAGCGGCCGCGGCTGGCGCAGGCGCCTGCGGGCTCACCCTATCGTCTCCGCCAACTGGAAGATGGGCAGGTACATCAGCACCACGATGAGGCCGATGGCGCAGCCGATCACCAGCATCAGCACCGGGCCGAACAGACGGGTCAGCCACTCGACCTCACGTGCCGCCTGCTCCTCGTGGAACTCGGCCGAGCGCGTCAGCATCTCGCCCAGGTTGCCGGCGCGCTCGCCGACGGTGAGCATATGGCGCGCCACCGGCGTGGTCAGCCCGCATTCGGCCAGCGTCGCGGCAAAGCTGCGGCCCTCGCGGATGCGCCCGATCGCGGTGGCGAGGCTGTCACGCAGCATCGGCGACAGCAGCCCCGACACCATGCCCAGCGCCGGCACCGCGGCGATGCCGCCGGACAGCAGCATGCCCAGCGTGCGGTAGAAGCGCGCGAGCTGGAAGATGCGCAGGCGCGCGCCCACCATCGGCAGGCGCCACAGCTCGCGCCCCACCGCCGCCCACAGTGCCGGACTGCGCGCGGCCACCACCACTGCGCCGATCGCTGCCAGCAACAGCACGCCGAGCAGCGCGGCATTGGCCTCGACCAACTGCCCCCATTCCAAGAGCAGGCGCGACAGGAAGGGCACGTCGCCACCCATGTCCTCGTAAATGTGCGAGAAGCGCGGCACCACGTAGCCGAGCAGGAACAACACCACCAGGCCGCCGACGCCCAGCAGCAGCACCGGATAGATGGACGCGCTCACCAGCTTGCCGCGCAGGGTATCGACCTGCTGCTGGTAGGCGATGTAGCGCTCCAGCGCCTGGTCGAGGTCGCTGGTGCGCTCGGCGGCACGGATCGTCGCCACATAGAGGTCGGGAAAAGCCTGTGGATGGGCCTCGAGCGCACTGGACAGCGTCCGGCCCTCGCGCAGCGCTGTCAAAATATGCGACAGGACCACGCGCACCGCACCACGGTGCTCCTTTTCCGCCAGCGCGGACATGGCCTCGGCGAGCGGAATGCCGGCATGCAGCAGCGCCAGCAGTTCCTGGTTGAACAGTTGCAGCGGAAAGCGCGACCCGCGCCGCACCGCCACGCTGCGCAGCGACAGCACCGCGAGGCCGCGCGCAGCGGCCAGCGCCCGCGCTTCCGCCTCGCTGCCGGCATCGAGCTCGGTTTCGACGACCGCGGCATCGGCGCCGACGGCCTTCACGCGGTACCGCATCAGGTGCGACGCCTCACCAGTTGCCCACGTCCGTCGCCGGCCCTTCCCCGCCCGGCTGCCCGTCCGCACCCAGCGACAGGATGTCGTACTCGCCGTGCTCGCCCGGCTGGCGGTACTGATACGGTTTGCCCCAAGGATCGGTCGGAACCGCCTTCTTCAGGTAGGGCCCCGCCCAGCGCGTCTCGCCCGCCGGCGCCGTCATCAACGCCGGCAGGCCCTGCTCGGTCGTCGGGTAATGACCGACGTCCAGCCGGTACTGGTCCAGTGCCTTGCCGAACGCATCGATCTGCGCCTGCGCCACTTTGGTCTCGGACTTGCCGATCTGCGAAAAGAAGCGTGGGCCGACGTAACCGGCGAGGAGGCCGATGATGACCATCACGACGAGGAGTTCGAGGAGCGTAAAGCCGCGACTCCGCACAGGGCCCGGCACCCCGCAAATCTGCAATGCGCGCATTTCAGCCATCGTTATTGTCGAGCTAGGATTCGATGGGGATTGTGTCACAACCCCGGACTCCTGAAGCGGGCAGGCGTGTTCAATCCAGCCCAAGGCACGACACCATCGATCGGAAAACGATGATCACAGGGTCCAGATGTGTCGGATTTTTTTACACCTTCCGTGAATTAGCACCCGTCCGCAGGAAAGTCTTCCAATTTTCTCACAACATTCATAGTCTTATATTTTTTGGCACGAGAATCGCTTAGTTCTTCTTAGGCTCAAGTCACCTAGGGGGACGCCACCATGAAAACCAAACAATGGATGCTAGTCAGCGCGCTGGCGGGAATATTCGGCGTTACGGTCGCACACGCAGCGCCAACGATTTATGACCTTACAAGTGGTTCCGTTGGCCCGCCGCTGGTCCAAGATCAGGCAACCGTAAACAGTGCCATTTTCCTCGCACCATCTGGCATTTATGACGCGACGGGCACGGGCGTGTTCAATCCCTTCGTGCGCATTCAGGACAATGTTAGCGAGCAGGGATACAACACTTCGGACCGTTCCGTCCAGTTCGACGAGAACACTGATCCGAACTTCACCCGTGACGTCTTGTTCAGCGATGTTCCGATTATTACGCTCAACGGTACCAAATACCTTGAGTTCGTGCTCGACATCAACGAGTCCGCATCGGTTGGCAATCGCTACATTTCACTTGATCGGCTTCAACTCTTCGTGGGTGCGAACCAGCAAACGAATACAGCCGCAGGTGACTACGACGGCGTCAGCACGCTCGGCACCCTGACAGCCCTGTACGATCTCGACAGCGGCGGCGACAACGCACTCTTCCTCGATTACGGCGTCGTCGGTAGTGGCAGCGGCCGCGCCGACCTTGTGGCGCTGATTCCACTGTCCGTCATTCCTACCAGTTTGCAGAACAGCAGCAGTTCCCTGTACCTGTATTCGCAGTTTGGCCTGACCAACGATCCCACTCCCTTTCCCAATGGCCGGGATGGGACCTCGGATGCCGGGTTCGAGGAATGGGCCTACGTGCGCGGCAGCGTGACCTGCCCGCCGGGCACTACCGATCCGAATTGCGGCAATGGTGGTGGCGGTGGCGGTGGCGGCAGCGCTCCCGAGCCTGGTTCGCTGGCACTGCTCGGCATCGGTCTCGCCGGACTCGCGGCGCGACTGCGTGGTAACCGCAGGACCTGAACACTCCATCCCACGACAGCGCCAAAGCACAAAGGCCCCGTGCAGAGATCCTGCAGGGGCCTTTGACTTATCCAAGCTGTCTGCGAGCGTGCGTTCAGCGCGTAACCTGAACCGTCTGGGTGCCGACATTGCCCGCTGCGTCGGTCGCCTCGAGTTGAAGCGTATGGCTGCCGGCCGTGACCTTGCGCGAGTTCCATGAGTAGGAAAGGCTGGCTCCGGACACGGTGCTGACAAGCTTGCCATCAATGTACAGACGCATCTGTGTCACGCCGACGTTGTCGCTTGCGGCGCCCTTCACGCTTACCGTGCCATTCACGGTACTGCCGGACGCCGGGTTGCTGATGGCGGCCTGCGGTGCCACGGTGTCTGGCGTGGCGGACTTGCTCGCATTGTTCGCGACGGCGACCGAGACTGCCTTGCTCGCGTAATTGCCGGCCGCATCGTAGGCGTAGGCAGCAAGCGTGACCGTACCGTCAGCCACCTGCGTGCTGTCCCACGAGAAACCGAAGGGCGCGGTGGTGTCGCTCGCAACCTTGCTGCCATTGACCATCAGCTCGACCCGGCTCACGCCGACGTTGTCGCTCGCCACGACATCGACGGCGATCAGGCCGGCGACGGAGGTACCCGCCGTCGGATTGCTGACACCCACCATCGGCGCAACCGTGTCCGCCGGTTGCACCAGCCTCGCCGCCTGCACCGCCGCCGCGGCATTGACGCGCCCGCGGCCGTAGTAGGGATCCCAACCGGCCGCGCCCAGATCCACCGCAGTGGAAAGCAGCAGATTCTCCAGCTCCGCCGCACCCAGGGCAGGATTGGCCGACTTGATCAGGCCCACCACGCCGGCGACTACCGGGCTTGCCAGCGAAGTGCCCCACCAGCGCTGATAGGAACCACCACGTACGGTCGTCCAGATGTCCATACCCGGAGCGGCGACATCGATGTACTGGCCGTAGCTGGAAAAGGAGGTCTTCACGTCGGCGCCGTCGGTCGCGGACACCGAAATCATGGTGTTGCTGGCAGCGATCAGCTCTTCTCCGCCGCTGTTGCCGGCGGCGACGACGGTGATGCCGCCCTTGTTCTTGAAGTACTGCGCCGCGTTCTGCACCGTGGCACTGCCGGACACGCCGTTGTAGCTGATGTTGGCCACGTTGGCGCCCTTGTCGGCTGCCCAGGTCAGCCCCTGCGCAACGGTGCTCCAGTAGGCGTAGGCATTCGCATCTGCGATGCGGATGGGCATGATCATCGCCCCGCCCGCCACCGATGCAATCCCCGCGCCATTGTTCGTTGCCGCTGCGGCCGCCCCGGCCACCGCGGTGCCATGTCCATTCACGTCGGCCGCGTTGGAATTGTTGTCGAGGAAGTTCCAGCCCGCCACCAGCTTGCCCGCCAGGTCGGGGTGCGTTCCATCGACACCGGAATCGAGAATCGCGATCGTCACACCGGCGCCGTTGGCGACGTCCCACGCGGCGTCCGCCTGGATCTTGGGGATGTGCCACTCGCTGCCGGCATACGGGTCATTGGCAACCCCGGCACCGGGGACGAGCATGTCGCGCTCGGCGAATTTCAGATGCTTGTTGTTCTTGAGCAGCGCCTCGACCGCCTTCTCCGACGCATTCGCCGGCAACTGCACGACGTGCACATTGATGCCGTTGATGCGTCCGATGGACTTGCCGCCGTGCGGTTTGAGGATCTTGTCGAGTTCGGTATCCGATAATCCGGCGCGCGGCTGCACCAGCAAGCGACCCGGCGCCCACTGCGGCTCGGCGGCAAGCGCAGGAAGCGACAATGCGCCCAGCACGA
Organism: Betaproteobacteria bacterium; assembly: GCA_004295105.1. GTDB lineage: Bacteria > Pseudomonadota > Gammaproteobacteria > Burkholderiales > Rhodocyclaceae > Thauera. The sequence goes on from SHNC01000117.1 coordinate 4,888, forward strand.
CAGCCAGGCAGGCCAGCGCCGGCGTGCGTGCCGAGCGGCGGGAAACGGTGTTGGTATTGCGCTGCGGTGCGTTCATTGCGGACTCCATGCTCTGGGTTTCCGGCCCGTGCTCCAGGGGCGGAGATTGCATGGACGAACGACGCACCCGTCCTCGACGGACGATGCTTGCCTGGCAATCCCGCTGTCATGGGGCGCGAGCCCTTTAGACCGGTAACTTTGCGTCCCCGCCTTTCGACGGGTTTGCCTTTTTCAGGACGCGACGACTAGCTGCTCATTAACGAATGCCGCCGCGGATACTACTTTGGTAGTAATTCAAATCAAGACCGAGTAACTGATGGTTACCTTTTCATAACCTGTTGCTGGCGTCTACGGCAGGACCGCCGACTTCTTTAGCGCTCCGTGACAAAGGTCCGCCTCTGGCGCAGAAGCCGAGCCGGCCGTGCCCTCACACCAGTGAGCGTCCCTGCACGATCAGCAGCGCATCGCGCTCGGTGATGCGGACGGTGGCGCTCATGATCACGTGGGCGACCAGCCATTCCTGCAGGCGGTCGGCGTTGTCCTGCGACAGGCGCACGAAGCGGCAGCCCGATGCCGGGCCGGTGGGCCCGGGCACCTGGTTGACGACCACGGCGGTGGCGCCGATCTCGTCGGGCACCCCCTCGCGCTGCAGCACGACCTCGAACTCGGCCTGCGGCGGTCGTTCGAAGGCGGCGGAGAAGCCCTCCAGCGACAGGTCGTTGAGCGCGATGCGCTGACCCGCGGTCAGCGCCCAGAAACAGATCTGGCCATGGCGGCGCGCGACGAACCGCTGGCGTACGCGGCGATCGGCGCTGGCCGGATCGGCGGCGGGTGCTGCGCCATTGTCCCCGAAGACTTCCTCGCCCATCCTTCCTCCCTCGCGTCTGTTGTCGTGCCGCCGCTGCGGCGCCCGTCACGACCTGCTGCTTACTTGCCGCGTTCCTTGCGCACGCGGGCGATCAGCTCGTCGGCCTGCTTCAGCGCAGCCTCGTGGCTGCCAGCCATGGACGCCGAGGTCAGGAACTTGCCATCGATCGCCAGCGTGGGAACGCCCTGGATCTTCATCGCACGGGCACGCTGGTCGGCGCGCTGCAGCATCGAGTTGACCCCGAAGGACTTGTAGGCATCCATGAACTTCTTGGGCTCGGCCACCTTGCCCTGGATCCATTCGCTGACCCCGGCCTCGGTGTTCAGCGGACGTTTGTCGTCCTGCACCGCGGCGAACACCTTGCCATGAATGGCATGGAGGTCGCCGCTGATCTCGGCGGCGTAATACAGCCGTGCCAAGCCGGCAAGCTGCTGGTTGTTCCAGATCGCGGGGATGCGCCGGAAGACGACGTCCTGCGGCAGTTTCTTCACCCAGCTCTCGAGCAGGGGGTCGAAGCTGCGGCAGTGCGGGCAGCCGTAGTGGAAGAACTCCACCACCTCGATCTTTGACGGGTCGTCGGTGGGCTGCGCGGGGTTCAGCGCCTGGAAGGCTTCGTTGGCGGCCCACGCGCCGGCGACCGGGGTCGCAAGGGCGGCAAGCACGACGAACTGCTTCAGGGCGTCACGACGGTTCATGCGGTACTCCTCGAATATTGGAAAGGGCGCGGAAACTGCGGTCAGACGCGCTTCGGGCCGCAGACGTTCCCGCCGCACCGGTAAGCAATCATTGGCTGCCGGCGCGGCTGACGGTGGCGTTGAAGCCGGCTTCGGCCAGGCGCGCACGCGCCGGGTTCATCTCTTCCGGACTGGAGAAGGGGCCGATGCGCACACGGTGCACGGTGCGCCCGTCGGCAAGCTGCACGCGCTGTCCGCTGGCCTCGATGCCCGCCAGCGCGAGGCGCGCCTTCAGATTGTCGGCCTCGGCCGGATTTTCGAACGAGCCGATCTGCAGGTACAGGCGCTCCACCGGCTTGGGCTGGGCTTCCTTTACCGGCGCGACCGGTTTCTCGGCGGGCTTCTCGACGACCTTGTCGGCGGCCTTTTCCGGCGCTTTCTCGGGGCGGGGCGGCGGCGGCGCAGTCGTCGCCTCCCCCTGCGGCAGGATCTTGTAGAACTCGAAGTCCTGCTTCACCACCGGCCGGTCGCCAGGCTTGCCGGGCAGCGCCGCCGGCGGCAGGTCGGTCGCGGGCGGGCGCGGTGCCACCGCTGCCGACTGGAAGGGGTTCGCGCGCGTGAAGTACCACGCCGCACCGGCGGCGATCAGCGCGCCCAGGATGAGGCCGATGAAGATGCCCATCAGGGTGCCGCCCCCGCTGCGTGCGGGCGGTCGGGCGGGCTTGCGGACGGGCTTGCGATCACGACTCACGGGATTCTCCGCCGCTCACATCGATTCGGGCGCCGACACGCCCAGCATCTTCAGCCCGGTGGCGAGCACCTGGCGCACCGCGGCGGCCAGCGCCAGGCGGGCGAGCCTGACCGCCTCGTCTTCCACCAGCATGCGTTCGGCGTTGTACCAACTGTGGAAGTCGGCGGCGAGGTCCTTCAGGTAGAAGGCGATCTGATGCGGTGCATAGTCGGCGGCGGCGTTCTGCACCAGCTCGGGGAAGCCCGTCAGGCGCGCGCATAGCGCCAGCTCGCGCTCGTTGTGCAGCAGGCCGAGGTCGGCGCCCGCCAGATCGGAGGCTTCGCCACCCCACTGGTTCAGCACCGAGCGCACGCGGGCGTGGGCGTACTGCACGTAGTACACCGGGTTTTCATTGCTCTGGCTCTTGGCCAGATCGAGGTCGAAATCGAGGTGCTGGTCGGATTTGCGCAGCACGTAGAAGAAGCGGCAGGCGTCGTTGCCGACTTCCTTGCGCAGCTCGCGCAGCGTGACGAATTCGCCCGAGCGGGTGGACATCGAGGTCTTCTGGCCGTTGCGATACAGCACCGCGAACTGCACCAGCGCGACCTCGAGCCTTTCCGGCGGCAGGCCGAGCGCGGCGATGGCGCCCTTCACCCGCGGGATGTAGCCGTGGTGATCGGCGCCCCAGATGTCGATGATGCGGTCGAAGCCGCGCTCGTACTTGTTGAGGTGGTAGGCGATGTCGGACGCGAAATAGGTGTACAGCCCGTTCTCGCGCTGCACGACGCGGTCCTTCTCGTCGCCGAAGGCGGTGGAGCGGAACCACCTGGCGCCATCCTGCAGGTAGATGTGGCCCTGCTTCTCGAGCTGGGTCACCGCGCGCTCGACCAGGCCGGTGTCGAACAGGCTCTGCTCCGAGAACCACTTGTCGAAGCGTACGCCGAATTCCTGCAGGTCTTCGCGGCCGTCGCCCAACTGCTCGTTGAGCGCGAAGCCATGCACCCAGGCGTAGTCCTCGGCGAGCAGGCGCTTGGCGTTGGCGATCAGGGCGTCGAGGTGTTCCTCGCGCTGCTGCTTGGCCTCGTCGTCCTTGCGCTCGGCGGCCGGCAGGCCGGGCGTGCCGGCGAGGATCTGGTTCGCGGTGACCTTGGCGAAACGGTCCTGGTGCGCGTCGCGCATGTCGCGGCCCATGTCGATGACGTAGTCACCCTGGTAGGCGTTGGGCGGGAACGGAATCTCGATGCCGAAGAAGGCGAGATAGCGCAGCCAGGTCGACAGCGCCAGGATGTCCATCTGGCGGCCGGCGTCATTCACATAGTATTCGCGCGTGACGTCGTAGCCGGCGAAGGCCAGCACGTCCGACAGCGAGGCGCCGTAGGCGGCGCCACGGCCGTGGCCGACGTGCAGCGGGCCGGTCGGGTTGGCGGACACGAACTCCACCTGCACCTTCACGTTCTTTGCCGCGCCGCGCCCGAAGTCCGCCCCCTTCGCCAGTACCTCGTGCACCACCGCCGTCTTGGCGTCGGCGGCGAGGGTGAAGTTGATGAAGCCGGCACCGGCGACCTCGGCCTTGGCGATCAGCTTCGAAGACGGCAGTTCGGCCAGCAGCAGGCCGGCCAGCTCGCGCGGATTGCGCTTCAGCGGCTTGGCCAGTTGCAGCGCCAGGTTGGTGGCGAAGTCGCCATGGCTCGCCTGTTTCGGGCGCTCCAGCAGGATGGCGGTGTCGGCGTGATCCGGCGCCACGCTCTTCAGCGCAGTCTGCAGCAGATCGGTCAGCAATACTTTCGGGTCGGCGCTCATGGCACTCGGCAGGAAACTCAAACGCGCGATTATAGCGGATGGACCCGGCCACTCCGGCGCACAGCGTGTGAGCATGCGTTGCACCCGCCACGTCCGGCGCCCGCCCGGCGCTAGCGCAACAAAGTTGCGTTTCCGCAGCGACCTTTCCTAGAATGTTTCCATGTCTCTTCGAGCCCTCCGTCCTGCGCAGGGGCGGAAGTTCTCGGCAGCAGTTGCCCGGTCACCACGCCCGTTGCGTTTCTCCGCCCTGAGCTCATGGGTGGCGATGCTGCGCCTGCGCCTCGTGCCCGCGGCGGTATTGGCCTTCGCTCTGGCGCTGGCCCAGGCGGGCGCACTCACCCACCTCGTCGGGCACGCCGCCGCCGCGCTGCATCCGCAGGCCGCCGGGCCGGCGCAGGCGGAGGGCGACAAGGGCGGCGGCGATCCCCCCGGCTACTGCATGGAGTGCATCGCCCTCGGAGGCCTTGATCTTCCGCTGGCGAACGGCACGATCACATCGCCGTTGGCTGCGCAGGGTGGCGTCCGGCCCGAATCGGCTGTCGTCAGCGCCATCGCCGTCGCGCGACTTCCTCCACGCTGCCGCGCCCCGCCCGTCCGGGCCTGACTCCGTCTCGTTCCCTTGCCGCCCCGTGCGCCGCTCGCACGCCGAGCGCGCCCCTGTGCCGCGTCCGCCGCGTCGTCCGCGGTGCGCGCCGAACCTCGCCGAATTCAGGACCCATCCCATCATGTCCAAGCCCGTTTCCCCGCGCTGCTGCGCCGTCATGCTCGCGCTCGCCAGCCCCGCCGTCGCCGCCGACACCCCATCGCCGCCTGCCGCGGCCGAAGTCGAACTCACCGCCGTCACCGTATCCGCGAGCACGTTGTCGCTCGGCAGTGGAGACATGGCGGCGCCGGTCAGTCTGCTCGCTGGTGAAGATCTCGTCCGCCGCCGCGAAGCGACGCTCGGCGCCACCCTCGAGCGCGAACCAGGCATCAACGCCAGCCATTTCGGCGCCGGTGCCAGCCGCCCTATCATCCGCGGCATGGACGGCGCGCGGGTCAAGCTGCTCGCCGACGGCGCCGAGATCATGGACGCGTCCACCGTCAGCCCCGATCACGCCGTCGCCGTCGAACCCATGCTGTCCTCCCGCATCGAGGTGCTGCGCGGACCGTCGGCGCTGGCCTACGGTGGCGGCGCGATCGGCGGCGTGGTGAATGTGCTCGACGACAAGGTACCGACCGCCATACCGGTGCGCGGCATCGAAGGCCACGTCGAGTTGCGCGGCAATACCGCCGCGCGCGAAACCGCCGGCGCCTTCGCCGTCACCGCCGGCAGCGGCAACCTCGCCGTGCATGCCGAGGGCCTCGGCCGCGACGCGCGCGACTACCGCGTGGGCGACGGCTGGGCACAGGGCCGCCGCGTGGACGGCAGCTTCAACGACAGCGAGTCCGGCAGCCTCGGCCTGTCGTGGGTCGGTGACCGCGGCTACCTCGGCCTCGCCTACACCCGCCTGCACAACGACTACGGCCTGCCCGGCGACACGCACGCGCTCGGCGAGTGCGAGGCGATGGGCGACCGGCTGCAATGCAGCGATCACGCCGGGCACGAGGAAGGGGAAGAACAGGGTACGCCCTACGTGCGCCTCGACAGCGAGCGCTGGGACCTGCGCGGCGAGGTGCTCGAACCCTTCTCCGGCGTCGCCAGCCTGCGCCTGCGCGCCAGCCAGACCAACTACCGCCACGACGAGATCGAGGGCGACGAGGTGGGCACGCGCTTCCGCAACCGCGCCCACGACGCCCGCGTCGAACTCGAGCACCTGCCGCTCGCCGGATGGCGCGGCGTCGCCGGCCTGCAGACCTCGGCGCGCGACTTCAGCGCCAGCGGCGACGAGGCCTATGTGCAGCCCACGCTCACGCGGCGGCACGGCGTGTTCCTGATCGAGGAGTACCGCACCGGGCCCTGGCGCCTCGAAGCCGGCCTGCGCCACGAATGGCAGCACATCGACGTCGACGCCCGTGATCTGCCCGACCGCGGCCACCGCGGCACCTCGGCCTCGGTCGGCGCGGTGTGGAATTTCGCCCCGCACTACGCGCTGGGCCTGTCCTTGTCGCGCGCGCAGCGCCTGCCCACCGCCGAGGAGCTGTACGCCGACGGCCCGCACGCCGCCACCGGCACCATCGAGCGCGGCAACGACCGGCTCGAGCCCGAGACCTCGCACAACCTCGACCTCAGCCTGAAGAAGCTCGCCGGTGACACCACCTTCAGTCTCGCCGCCTTCCGCAACCGGGTGTCCGACTACATCTACGCCCGCACGCTGGACGCCGCCGACGGCGTGCAGCTCGTCGAATACACCCAGCGCGACGCCACCTTCACCGGCCTCGAAGGCGAAATCCGCCGCCAATTGAACCCGATCCTGGGCCTCGCGCTGTTCGGCGACCTGGTCCGTGCCCGCCTCGCCAGCGGCGCCGGCGATCGCGACCTGCCGCGCATCCCCGCACACCGCCTGGGCCTGCGGCTGGACGGCAAGTGGCAGGGCTGGTCCGGCGAAATCGAGTGGGCCCGCGTGGCCCGACAGAACGACGTCGCCGCGCTCGAATCGGAAACGGCCGGCTACAACATGCTCAACCTCGGCATCAGCTACAGCGGCCGCCACGGCGACAGGCCCTACCTGATCTATGTGAAGGCGACGAACCTTGCCGATGAACTGGCCTACAGCCACACCTCCTTCATCAAGGACGCCGCGCCGCTGATGGGCCGCAACGTCACCGCCGGCGTCCGCGTGTCGTTCTGAACGCTTCGCCAAAGGCCCGGCACGGACCGTATCAGCCGCGTCGGGCTACTCGCCCGCATACAACACCCCCACCCTTTGCCGGCCTCCCCGCTTTCCGGCTAAAGTCCGCGCTTTGCCGCAGCCCCTCCCCGCCCCCACCGTGCGCCTTTTCCGCCTCGCCAAAATCGTCTCCGTCGGCCTGCGCTTCGGCCTCGACCGCATGATTCTCGACGCCGACTCCAGCGGGCGTCTCGCGCGCGTCTGGCATACGGTGTTCTTCTGGCGCACCTTCTCCGCGCCGCGCGGCGTGCGGCTGCGCCGCGCGCTGGAATCGCTCGGCCCCATCTTCGTCAAGTTCGGCCAGATGTTGTCGACGCGGCGCGACCTGCTGCCGCCCGACCTCGCCGACGAACTCGCCCTGCTGCAGGACCGCGTACCACCCTTCCCCACCGACCAGGCGCTCGCTCTGCTGGAAGACTTTTACGGCAGGCCGGTCGATGCGGTGTTCAACAACTTCGAACGCACGCCGGTCGCCTCCGCGTCGGTGGCGCAGGTGCATTTCGCCGAGCTGCCCGACGGCACCGAAGTCGCGGTCAAGGTGCTGCGCCCCGGCATCGAGCGGGTCATCGAGCACGACCTCGCGCTGCTCGAGGTCGCCGCCGCGGTGCTGGAGAGGATCTGGCCCGAAGGCCGCCGCCTGAAGCCGCGCGAGGTGGTCGCCGAGTTCAGCAAGTACCTGCACGACGAGCTCGACCTGATGCGCGAGGCCTCGAACTGCTCGCAACTGCGGCGCAATTTCACCGATTCGAAGCTGCTGATCGTGCCTGAAGTGTATTGGGACTGGTGCGGCAGCAAGGTCATGGTGATGGAGCGCATGTACGGCGTGCCGATCTCGCAGACCGGCGTGCTGCGCGCCCAGGGCACCGACCTCGCCGCGCTGTCGCGCGCCGGCGTCGAGATCTTCTTCACCCAGGTGTTCCGCGACGGCTTCTTCCACGCCGACATGCACCCGGGCAACATCTTCGTGCATGGCGACGGGCGCTACATCGCGCTCGACTTCGGCATCATGGGCACGCTCGACGAGGTGGACAAGAACTACCTCGCGCAGAATTTCCTCGCCTTCTTCAAGCGCGACTACAAGCGCGTGGCGATGGCCCACATCGAGGCCGGCTGGGTGCCGCCGCACACCCGGGTGGATGAATTCGAGTCGGCGATCCGTACTGTGTGCGAGCCGATCTTCGACCGCCCGCTGAAGGAGATATCGTTCGGCAAGACGCTGTTGCGCCTGTTCCAGACCGCGCGCCGCTTCGAGATGGAAGTGCAGCCTCAGCTCGTGCTGCTGCAGAAGACGCTGCTCAACATCGAGGGCCTGGGCCGCCAGCTCGACCCCGACCTCGACCTGTGGAAGACCGCCAAGCCCTTCCTCGAACGCTGGATGGACGAGCGCATGGGCTGGCGCGCGCTGATCCGCGGGATCAAGGAAGAAGCACCCAACTGGGCCGGCACGATGCCGCAATTGCCTCGACTGGTGCATCAGGTGCTGGTCGAAAGCACGCACCACCGCGCCGAGCAGCAGGACAGGCTGGCCGAGCTTGCTGCGGCGCAGCGGCGGCAAGGGTGGATGCTGACGGCGGTGGGGCTGCTCGCTGCCGCCTTGCTGGCATTCGAAGTGCATCGGTACTTGAGCTGACGCGGGCGGTGCCGCCCGGCCGGCTGGGCGATGCGCCGAACGCTGAACGTTTCGCGCCGACGCTCATCCAATTCGCAAGAATCGCCTGCTTGCGACCGCCCTGCGGCGGAACGGGAGGAGTGTCATGACGCTTGCTGCACACCTGCCTTCGGGACCCCACAGCCTGCTCAAGATCATCGGTGCCGCGTCGGCGCTGGGGGCGCCGCATCCGGGTACGGCGGCCGCTCCCGACGCGCTGCGCGCCGGCGGCTTGCGCGAACGGCTCGCCGGGCTCGGCATCGCGGTGGAGTGGCTGGAAACGCTGAAACCGCTGGCAACCCCGCCCCAGGACGCTGACATGGCGACACGCCTCGCCGCCAACGCCGAGTTCGCGCGCCGGCTCGCCGACCATGTTGCCGCGCTGGACCCATCCGTCTTCCCCCTGGTGGTCGGGGGCGACCATGCGATTGCGGTCGGCACCTGGCGCGGCCTCGCGCGGCGCGCGGGCGGCGCACCCGGCCTGATCTGGATCGACGCCCATCTCGACAGCCATACTGCCGACACCACCCATTCGGGCAACATCCACGGCATGCCGCTGGCGGCGCTGCTGGGCGAAGGCGATGCCAGGCTCGCCGGCATTCCCGGGCCACGGCTGGATCCGGCGCGTACCTGCATCATCGGCGCGCGCGCCTGGGAGCCGGAAGAGCACCGGCGGATCGAGCGCCTCGGGGTGCGCATCTTCGACATGAGTGAGGTACGCGAGCGCGGGCTGGCTGCGGTGTTCTGCGACGCGTTGACGATCGCGCGGCGCGGCAGCGGCAAGGAAGGCGGCTTCGGCGTCAGCATCGACCTCGACGCGCTCGACCCGCAGTCGCTGCCGGCGGTGAGCTGCCCCGAGGCCGACGGCATCGACCCGCAAGCCCTGGCCGATCTGCTGCTGACGCTGCGCGGCTGCGGCGACTTCATTGGAATGGAGATCGTCGAGTACCGCCCCGATCTCGACCTGCGCGGCGAATGCGCACGCTGGGTGGCGGAGTTCGCCGGCGCCGCGCTCGGCCCGGGTTCATACCCGCTGCGCGAGAAGGAGCGCCGCTACGGCGCCGCCAACTATGCGCCGCTGCCGGCGGTGTTCCATCGCGGCGAGGGCGTCTGGCTGTGGGACGTGGAAGGGCGGCGCTACCTCGACATGATGAGCGCCTACTCCGCGGTGAGCTTCGGCCATGCCAACCCGCGCCTGGTGCGCGCGCTGACCGACCAGGCGCAGCGGCTCGCGCTGACCTCGCGCGCCTTCTCCAGCGATCGCCTGCCGGTGCTGTTCGAGCGCCTGTGGGCCACTTTCGGCTACGAGCGCGCCCTGCCGGTCAATACCGGGCTCGAGGCAGTGGAAACCGCGCTGAAGGCCGCGCGCAAGTGGGGCCACAAGGTGAAGGGCATCGCCCCCGACCAGGCCGAGATCATCGCCTGCGACAACAACTTCCACGGCCGCTCGATCGCCATCATCGGCCTGTCCTCCAACGCGCATTACCGCGACGGCTTCGGGCCCTTCCCGCCGGGCCTGAAGCGCATCCCCTACGGCGACGCCCATGCGCTGGAGGCGGCGATCACGCCGCAGACGGCCGCCTTCCTCGTCGAACCCATCCAGGGCGAGGGCGGCATCGTCGTGCCGCCGCCCGGCTATCTGCGTCGCTGCGCCGAGATCTGCGCCCGCCACGATGTGCTGCTGATCGCCGACGAGGTGCAGACCGGGCTTGGACGCACCGGCCGGCTGCTGGCCTGCGACCACGAAGGCGTGCGACCCGACGGCGTGATCCTGGGCAAGGCGCTGGGCGGCGGCCTGCTGCCGGTGTCGGCCTTCCTCGCCGACCGCAAGGTCATGGACGTGTTCCACCCCGGCGACCACGGCTCGACTTTCGGCGGCAACCCGCTGGGCGCCGCGGTGGCGATCGAGGTGCTGGCCCTGCTGGCCGAGACCCGCATCTGGGAACGCGCGGACCGGCTGGGCGAGCGCTTCCGCGCGCGGCTGCGCGCGGCGCGCCTGCCGGGCGTGATCGAGGTGCGCGGACGCGGCCTGCTGATCGGCGTCGTCTTCGACCCGGCGATCAGCGCCGCCCGCGTCGCCGAACACCTGCTGGCGCGCGGCGTCGCCACCCGCGACACGAATGGCAACGTGATCCGGCTGGCACCGCCGCTGATCGTCGGCGAGGCGGAACTGGAACTGACCGTCGACATCCTGTCCGCCGTACTCGCGCAGCCGGCGAGGACAGCCGAAGCGATGCACTGAATAAGGGCACCGTGCGGGCTTTTGTGCGGAGCACAACAGCCCGCACCCTAAGGCAGCCCATCACACTGCGGAAACCTTTTGCGGCATGGCAGGATGCAGCTATATTCGCGCCCTGCGGCTGTGCAGCAAGGCGGTCGCGAGAGCCAGGGGCGCCGCCGAGACCCCGTGAGGCTACCCTTTCTGCCCCTGCGTCTGTTCGAGGACTGCCCGCACCATGCTGATCGGCTTCGTCATCGCCTATCTCGTCGTTTCCATCGGCGTCGGCCTGTACGCGGCCACGCGGGTGAAGAACTCCACCGACTACGTCGCTGCCGGCCGCCACCTGCCGCTGTACATCGTCACCGCGACGGTGTTCGCCACCTGGTTCGGCTCCGAGACCGTGCTCGGCATCTCGGCCACCTTCATCGACAAGGGGCTGCGCGGGCTGTGGTCCGATCCGTTCGGCGCCTCGCTGTGCCTGATCCTGGTCGGCCTGTTCTTCGCCCGCCCGCTGTACCGCATGAACCTGCTGACGCTGGGCGACTACTACCGCATCCGCTACGGCCGCACGGTCGAGGTGCTGTGCTCGATCGCCATCGTGATCTCCTACCTGGGCTGGGTGTCGGCGCAGATCACCGCGCTCGGGCTGGTGTTCAACATCCTGTCCGACGGCGCCATCTCGAACAACGCCGGCATGCTGATCGGCGCCGGCATCGTGCTGGTGTATACGCTGTTCGGCGGCATGTGGTCGGTGGCGCTGACCGATTTCATGCAGATGACGATCATCATCATCGGCCTGTTCTACATCGCCTGGCTGATCGGCGACATGGCGGGCGGCGTGGGCACGGTGGTGAATCATGCGAACGAGGCAGGCAAGCTCAACTTCCTGCCGGCGCTGGACGCGAAGGACATCATCGCCTTCCTCGCCGGCATCCTGACCATGGGCTTCGGCTCCATCCCGCAGCAGGACGTGTTCCAGCGCGTGAACTCGGCGCGCAACGAACGCACTGCGGTCGCCGGTACGCTGCTCGGCGGCTCGGGCTACTTCGTGTTCGCCTTCGTGCCGCTGTTCATCGCCTATTCGGCCACCTTGATCGACCCCGCGCTGGTGGCGCAGTACCAGCAGAGCGACAGCCAGCAGATCCTGCCCCAGCTCATCCTGCAACACACGCCGCTGGTCGCGCAGGTGCTGTTCTTCGGCGCGCTGCTGTCGGCGATCATGAGCACGGCCTCCGGCACGCTGCTGGCGCCGTCGGTCACCTTCTCCGAGAACATCCTGCGCAGCACCTTCCGCCGCATGACCGACCACCAGTTCCTGTGGCTGACCCGTTTCGTCGTGGTTGTCTTCTCGCTGCTGGTGACCTGGTATGCGACGCACACCGACGAGAGCATCCACGGCATGGTCGAGAACGCGTACAAGGTGACGCTGGCTACCGCCTTCGTGCCCCTGGCCTTCGGTCTGTACTGGAAGCGCTCCACCACGCAGGGCGCGCTGGCCTCGATCTTCGTCGGCCTGGTGATGTGGGTGATGCTCGAAATCCTGATGCCCGAGGCCGACGTGCCACCGCACTTCGCCGGCATGCTGGCAGGCGTCGCGGCGATGGTGCTCGGCTCGCTGCTGCCGCAGAAGCTCGCCCGGCCGAGCCACGGCCACACTGCCCACCTGCAGATCCAGCCGGAGCATCCGGGCCACTGAGCGGCGCCCCGCCCGTGCCGCGGCTTTGACAGGTGTCAAAGCCGCGGCACGGGCGCTCGATTATTCTCGCCGCCTGCTCAGCCAGCGGCGGGAAGCCATGAACCGGATCGAACTCGTCTGCCCCGCGGGTAGCCTGCCCGCGCTCAAGACCGCGGTGGACCACGGCGCCGACTGCGTCTATCTCGGCTTCAAGGACGCGACAAACGCACGCAACTTCAGTGGCCTCAACTTCGAGCCGGCGCAGGTGCGCGAGGGCATCGCCTACGCCCATGCTCGCGGGCGCAAGGTGCTGCTGGCGCTCAACACCTATCCGCAGGCCGCGAACTGGCCGTCGTGGACGGCGGCGATCGACCGCGCGGCCGAATCCGGCGTCGACGCGGTGATCCTCGCCGATCCCGGACTGATGGCCTACGCGGCAAGAACCCATCCGCAACTGCGCCTGCACCTGTCGGTGCAGGGTTCGGCCACCAGTTACGAGGCGATCGAGTTCTATCGCGAGCGCTTCGGCATCCAGCGCGCGGTGCTGCCGCGGGTGCTGTCGCTGGCCCAGGTTGAGAACGTCATCGCCAACACGGCGGTGGAGATCGAGGTGTTCGGCTTCGGCGGGCTGTGCGTGATGGTCGAGGGCCGCTGTGCGTTGTCGGCCTACGCCACCGGCGAATCGCCCAACTGCAACGGTGCCTGCTCGCCGGGCAGGCACGTGCGCTGGGAAGAGACGCCGCGCGGCATGGAGACGCGGCTCAACGGCATCCTGATCGACCGTTTCGCCAACGGCGAGCGTGCCGGTTACCCGACGCTGTGCAAGGGCCGCTTCGAGGTCAACGACGAGACCTATTACGCCTTGGAAGAACCGACCAGCCTCAACACGCTGGAGCTGCTGCCGGAGCTGGCGCGCATCGGCATCCGTGCGATCAAGATCGAGGGCCGCCAGCGCAGCCCGGCCTACGTGACGCAGGTGACCAGGGTGTGGCGCGCGGCGCTCGACCGCTTGCAGGCGGCACCCGCCGCCTTCCAGGTGACGCCCGCGTGGATGGCCGAGCTCAACAAGGTGTCCGAGGGCCAGAGCCACACGCTGGGCGCCTACTACCGGCCGTGGAAATGAGGCTGCGTGCCGACCGCCGTTCCCTGCCCCACGACGCAGCGCTGCGGTCCGCGCGGGCTGCGGCGGGCGTCGGCAGGCAAACCCGTCACCTTGTCGTGAGAACCCCCGGATGAAACTCGCCCTCGGCCCCCTCCTCTACTACTGGCCGCGCCAGAGCGTGCTCGACTTCTACGCCGACGTCGCCGACAGCTCGATCGACAGCGTGTATCTGGGCGAGACCGTGTGTTCGCGCCGTCACGAACTGAGACTGGAAGACTGGTTCGAGGTGGGCAGGGTGCTCGCCGCCGCCGGCAAAGAGGTGGTGATGAGCAGCCAGGGCCTGGTCGAGTCCGAGTCCGATCTCAAGACGCTGCGGCGCATCGTGCGCCAGGCCGCCGATGGCCAGCCAGGCTTTCGCGTCGAGGCCAACGACATGGGTGCGGTGCGGCTGCTCACCGAGGCGGGCGTGCGCGACTGGGTGGCCGGGCCGACGCTGAACATCTTCAATCCGACCACGCTGCAGTTGATGATCGACGGCGGCGCCACGCGCTGGGCGGTGGCACCGGAGATCTCCGGCGCGGCGCTGGCCGAGGTGCGCGCCGCGCTCGCCACGCCGATCGAGACCGAAGTCTTCGCCCATGGCCGCCTGCCGCTGGCACACTCCGCGCGCTGCTTCACCGCGCGCCATTTCAACCTGCAGAAGGACACCTGCGAGTTCCGCTGCCTCGCCATCAACGACGGCATCACGCTGCGCACACGCGAGGGCGAGCCCTTCCTGACCCTGAACGGCGTGCAGACGCAGTCGGCCCGGGTGCACAACCTGCTCGGCGACATTGACGACGTGCAGGGCAGGGCCGAGGTGCTGCGCATCAGCCCGCAGGGCTCGCATACGCGCGACATCATCGACCTGTTCCGCGCGGTGCTCGATGGCATGCGCAGCCCGGTCGGAGCGCTGGCCGAGGCCCGCGCGCTGATGGTGGAGGCGCCGTGCAACGGCTTCTGGCATGGCCGCGCCGGCGTCGACCAATACGTCGCCGCCTGAGCCATCGATGCGCGGACCACGGCAAGAGCGGGCCTGACCGCGATCCCGCGCGTCGATCGCGGTCGAGCCAGATCCTGCAACCCCGCCGCAGCACCGGGCGTGACCGCGACTGCATGCGGCCAGCACCGCACCTGCGGAAAGCGCTACTGGAGAACGAACATGCACGCCCTTCCCCGCCCGCCTGCCCTGTCCGAACTGCTGCCTGGCAGCTTGCGCCGGCGCATCGCCGATCGCCTGCAGAATGCCCGCATTCCCGATTTCACCATCCCCGCTCCCGTCGCGCGGCTGGTCGCGCGGCTGCCGCAGCAGCCGCCCACCCGGGCGCTGACGCTGGCGTTGAACCTCGCTCTGGGTCGCATCCTGCCGCGCGACACGCTGTCGCCGCTCGCCGGCCGCCACCTGCGCATGCGCGTGCTCGACGCCGGCCTGACGCTGGACTTCATGCTCACCGATGACGGCTTCCGGCGTGCGACGCCGGCCGCCGATGCGCACCCCGATCTGATCATCTCGGCCACCGCGCGCGACTACCTGGCGCTGGCGCTGCGCGAGGAAGATCCCGACACGCTGTTCTTCAGCCGCCGCCTGTGCATGGAAGGTGACACCGACCTCGGCCTGCTGGTGAAGAACACGCTGGATGCGGTCGACTGGGATGCGCTGAAGGCGAAGCTGACCGGTGGGCGCAGGGACTGAGGCGTCCTGCTGCGCCCACACTGCCGGCGCGAGCCCGGTCGCGACCTCTGCCGCCGATTGCAGCCAACCCTGCCGCTGTCTGCGGTAAGCTTTCGGCCCCGCAACCTTCGGCTCGCCACGGCGCGACCTGTCATGCCTTCGGAATTCGACCTGATCCGGCGCCACTTCGACCACGACGCCGCCCACTGCGATCTAGCGGTGGGCGACGACGCCGCGCTGATGCGGCCGCGTCCCGGCATGCAGCTCGCCGTATCGACCGACATGCTGGTCGCCGGCACGCATTTCTTCGCCGATGCCGACCCTGCGCTGCTCGGCTGGAAGACGCTCGCCGTCAACGTGTCGGATCTCGCGGCAATGGGGGCAGAGCCGCGCTGGGCGCTGCTCGCGATCGCCCTGCCGGCGGCCGACGAGGCGTGGATCGCCGCCTTCGCCGGCGGCCTGTTCGAATGCGCACGGGCCCATGACGTGGACCTCGTCGGCGGCGACACGACACGGGGCCCGCTGAACATGACCGTCACCATCATCGGCGAGGTTCCGCTCGGCGCGGCGATCACCCGCAGCGGCGGCCGCCCCGGCGACGACCTGTGGGTGTCGGGCCAGCCGGGCCTGGCCGCGCTGGGCCTGGCCGCGCTGCGCGGCGAAGCGAAGCTGGACGATGACGGCCGCCGACGCTGCCTCGACGCCCTGCACCGGCCGCAGCCGCGCGTGGCGCTCGGCCTGGCGCTGCGCGGCATCGCCAGCGCGATGCTGGACGTTTCCGACGGCCTGCTCGGCGACCTCGGCCACATCCTGGAACGTTCCGCCGTGGGCGCCGTGGTCGAGGTCGCCGCGCTGCCGCTCGCCCCGCTGCTGGCCACCGGTGCCGACGCCGCGCTAGCACGGCGCTGCCTGCTGTCGGGCGGCGACGACTACGAGCTGCTGTTCACCGCGCCTCCCGCGCAACGTCCGGCCATCCAGGCGATCGGCCGCCGGCTCGACCTGCCGCTGCACCGCATCGGCCAGCTCAGCGGCGAGCCTGGCGCGCTGCTGTTGCGCGAGACCGACGGCAGGCTGCACCCGAGCGCCGCGACCGGCTACGATCACTTCGGCTGAACGCCGCGCCCGCCCAACGTCCGAAGCGATCCTGCCCATGCGACCGACCGCCCGCTTCATGCTGAGTCACCCCGCCCACTTCATCTCGCTGGGCTTCGGCTCCGGCCTTTCGCCGTGGGCGCCGGGCACCATGGGCACGCTGCTGGCCTGGCTGCTGTATCCGCTGATCCGCGCGCCGCTGTCGGAATTCGTCTTCCTCGCCTTGCTTGCCAGCCTGTTCGTGGCCGGCATCCTCGCCGCAGAACGCACCGGCCGCGCGCTGGGCGTGCCGGACCATGGCGGCATCGTGTGGGACGAGATGGTCGCGACCTGGCTGGTGCTGGTGTTCGCACCCGGCACGCTGCTGTGGCAGGCGATCGCGGTGGCGTTGTTCCGCTTCTTCGACATCGTCAAGCCGCCACCGGTGCGGTGGGCAGACCGCAGCATGAAGGGCGGCTTCGGCGTGATGCTCGATGACCTCATTGCCGCCGGCTACACCCTGCTCGCGCTCGCGGTCCTCGTCTCGGTGTTCCGGCCGTGATGACGCCCACGCTCGATGCCCTGTCGGCGACACTGGGCCAGGCGCTGGCCGCACGCGGCTGGATGCTCGCCACCGCGGAATCCTGCACCGGCGGCTGGATCGCCGAGGCGGTGACCGCGACTGCGGGCAGCTCCGGCTGGTTCGACCGCGGCTTCGTCACCTATTCCAACGAGGCCAAGGTGGACATGCTGGGCGTGTCGCCGGCCACGCTGGCGGCGCATGGCGCGGTCAGCGAATGGACGGTTTGCGAGATGGCGAGCGGCGCGCTGGCACGCAGCCGCGCGCAGGTGGCGGTCGCGGTCTCCGGCGTCGCCGGACCCGCCGGTGGCAGCGCGGACAAGCCGGTGGGCATGGTGTGCCTGGCCTGGGCGCGCCACGATTGCGCGCCGCATGCGGTCACGATGCGGTTCCCCGGCGACCGCGAGGCGGTGCGACGTCAGGCGGTGGAGCATGCGCTGCGCGAGCTGATCCGGCTGGCCGCCTGAACGTTGCCGCACCGCTCGTCGGGCACCGTTGCTGTAAAAATAACCAGCTCTTACACTGCCGCCATCAGGGAACCGCAAGCAAATCCATGCAATCTCTGTGCCATAATCCGGACATCACTCAGGAAAGACTCTCATGGACGACAACAAGGCCAAGGCGCTCGCCGCCGCGCTCTCCCAGATCGAGAAGCAGTTCGGCAAGGGTTCGATCATGCGCATGGGCGACGGCAACGTCGAACGCGACATCCAGACGGTATCCACCGGCTCGCTCGGACTGGACATCGCGCTCGGCCTGGGCGGCCTGCCGCGCGGCCGCGTGATCGAGATCTACGGCCCCGAATCGTCCGGCAAGACCACGCTGACGCTGCAGGTCATCGCCGAGATGCAGAAGCTCGGCGGCACTGCCGCCTTCATCGATGCCGAACACGCGCTCGACGTCGGCTATGCCGGAAAGCTCGGCGTCAACATCGAGGACCTGCTGATCTCGCAGCCCGACACCGGCGAGCAGGCACTCGAGATCGCCGACATGCTGGTGCGCTCGGGCGGCGTGGATATCGTCGTCATCGACTCGGTGGCGGCGCTCACGCCCAAGGCCGAAATCGAGGGCGAAATGGGCGACCAGTTGCCCGGCCTGCAGGCCCGCCTGATGTCGCAGGCGCTGCGCAAGCTCACCGCCAACATCAAGCGCACCAACACGCTGGTCATCTTCATCAACCAGATCCGCATGAAGATCGGCGTGATGTTCGGCAGCCCGGAGACCACCACCGGCGGCAACGCGCTCAAGTTCTACGCCTCGGTGCGCATGGACATCCGCCGCACCGGCACGATCAAGAAAGGCGACGAGGTGGTCGGCTCCGAGACGCGCGTCAAGGTGGTCAAGAACAAGGTGTCGCCGCCGTTCAAGGAAGCCCACTTCGACATCCTGTACGGCGAGGGCATCTCGCGCGAGGGCGAGATCATCGACCTCGGCGTCGAGCACAAGATCATCGACAAGTCCGGTGCCTGGTACGCCTACCAGGGCGACAAGATCGGCCAGGGCAAGGACAACTCGCGCGAGTTCCTGCGCGCCAACCCGGTTCTGGCGCGCGAGATCGAGAACAAGGTGCGGGCCGCGGTCGGCCTGCCCGAGATGCCGCCGGTCGCCGCCGTGGCGCCGGCCGCACCTGCTGCCGCCTGAGCCCCGCGCCCGGCGAGCCCGGCATGAGCGAAACCAGCCTGCGCGAGCGTGCCCTGCGCTACCTGGCGCAACGCGACCACTCGCGCACCGAACTGGCGCGCAAGCTTGCCGCCCACGGCAGCGCGGCGGAAGTCGCCGAGGTCGTAGCCCGCATGGGCGAGCTCGGCCTGCAGTCCGACCGGCGCTTTGCCGAGGCCTGGGTGCGCAGCAAGGCGGTGCGCTTCGGCGCCGCCCGGCTGCGCAACGAGCTGGGGCGACGCGGCGTCGAACGCGAACTGGTCGACGAGGCGCTCGCGGCCGAGTGCGTAGAATCGGAACTCGAGCGCGCCCGTGCGGTATGGCGCGCGAAGTTCGGCGCGCCTCCAGCCGATGCGCGCGAATGGGCCCGCCAGGCCCGCTTCCTGCAAACCCGCGGCTTTGCGACGGACGTGATCCGCAAGCTCCTGAAAGAGCAACCCGATGAGTCTGCTTAAAGTCACCGGCCTGCAAAAGCGCTACAAGACGCGTACCGTCGTGCACGACGTCGGCTTCGAGGTCGGCTCGGGCGAGGTGGTCGGCCTGCTCGGCCCCAACGGCGCCGGCAAGACCACCTGCTTCTACATGATCGTGGGGCTGGTACGCGCCGACGGCGGCGAGATCCTGCTCGACGACAGCGTGCTGACGCATCGCCCGATCCATGCCCGCGCCCGCCTCGGCCTGTCCTACCTGCCGCAGGAGATGAGCGTGTTCCGCAAGCTCACGGTGGCGGAAAACGTCCGCGCCGTGCTGGAGCTGCAGGGCCTGCCGCGCGAGCAGATCGAGTCGCGGCTCGACGAGCTGCTCGAGGAGCTGGGCATCGCGCACCTGCGCGACAACACCGCGGTGTCGCTGTCGGGCGGCGAACGCCGGCGCTGCGAGATCGCACGCGCGCTGGCCACCAGCCCGCGCCTGATCCTGCTGGACGAGCCCTTCGCCGGCGTGGACCCGATCGCGGTGCTCGACATCCAGAAAATCATCCGCTTCCTCAAGGAACGCGGCATCGGCGTGCTGATCACCGACCACAACGTGCGCGAGACGCTGGGCATCTGCGATCGCGCCTACATCATCAGCGAGGGGCGCGTGCTCGCCAGCGGCCGGCCGGCCGAGATCATCGAGAACGAACGGGTTCGCCAGGTCTATCTCGGCGAGCATTTCCGCCTCTGAACCCTGCTCGTCCATGAAACCCAGCCTCCAGCTCAAGCTCTCCCAGCACCTGACGCTCACACCGCAGTTGCAGCAGTCGATCAAGCTGCTGCAACTGTCGACGCTCGAGCTGAACCAGGAGATCGAGCGCTTCCTGCTCGAGAACCCGATGCTGGAGCGCGAGGACGGCGACGGCAGCGACTTCTCGCCTTCCGCGCCGCCGGCCGGCAGCACGTCGCCAACCAGCGAGCGCAGCGAGACCGCCGACAACCGCGACGGCGCCGACAGCCGCGCCGAGAGCGACACCGCCGCGGGGCTCGAGGAGGGCATGGACTGGTCGAGCGTGGGTAGCGGCAGCGGCAGTTCGAGCAACCGCGACGACGACGACGACGTCGATTACCAGGAATTCCAGGCCGCCGGCATCTCGCTGCGCGACCATCTCGACCTGCAGGTTGCGCTTTCGCCACTGAGCGACCGCGACCGTGCGCTGGTGCGCTTCGTCATCGAGGCACTCGACGACGACGGCTACCTGCACCAGACGCTGGAAGATCTGCTCGAGCTGCTGCCGCCCGAACTCGAGGTGGAACTCGACGAACTCGCCATCGCCCTGCACCACGTGCAGAACCTCGAGCCTGCCGGCATCGGCGCGCGTACGCCGCAGGAATGCCTGGCGCTGCAGTTGCGCGCCCTGCCGGCCTCGTCCGACCGCGATCTCGCGCTGGAGATCGTGAGCAAGCACCTGGAACTGCTCGCCGAGCGCAACTTCGCCAAGCTCAAGCGCCTCACCGGTTGCGACGATGATGCGCTGCGCGCCGCGCAGACCCTGATCAGCCGGCTCGACCCGCATCCCGGATCGCGGCACTCAGCCGAGGAAACCCGCTACGTGCTGCCCGACGTGGTGGTGCGCAAGGTGCGCAACCGCTGGACGGTATCGCTCAACCCGGAGGCGATGCCGCGGCTGCGCATCAACCAGCTTTACGCCAGCATCCTGCAGCAGCACCGCGGCCAGGGCGGCGGCCTGACCGGCCAGTTGCAGGAGGCACGCTGGCTGATCAAGAACGTGCAGCAGCGCTTCGACACCATCCTGCGTGTCTCTCAGGCCATCGTTGACCAGCAGCGGCAGTTCTTCGATCATGGGGACGTGGCAATGCGGCCACTCACCCTCCGGGAGATCGCAGACCAGCTCGAGCTGCACGAGTCCACCGTCTCGCGCGTGACAACGCAAAAGTACATGGCGACGCCGCGCGGTGTGTTCGAACTCAAGTATTTCTTCGGCAGTCACGTCTCCACCGATACCGGCGGGGCGGCATCATCCACTGCGATTCGCGCGCTGATTCGCCAGTTGGTCGATGCCGAGGACAGGAAGAAGCCCCTGTCGGACGCCAGGATTGCCGAGCTATTGGGCCAGCAGGGTATCGTGGTCGCACGGCGGACCATCGCCAAGTATCGCGAATCCCTCAATATCCCGCCGGTCAGTCTGCGCAAAACGCTTTGACAACAAGAGGAGTTGCCATGAATCTGAACATCACCGGGCGTCACGTCGAGGTCACGCCGGCCATCCGCGATTACGTGTCCAGCAAGCTGGACCGGGTCGTCCGCCACTTCGACAACGTCACCAGCGTGGGAGTGACGCTGTCGGTCGAGAAGCTGAAGCAGAAAGCGGAAGTCACCGTGCACGTCCGCGGCAAGGACATCTTCGTCGAGAGCGATGATAACGACATGTACGCGGCGATCGACGCGATGGCTGACAAGCTCGACCGCCAGGTGCAGAAGTACAAGCAGAAACAGAACGACCACCACCACGACTCGCTCAAGCATCAGAGCCCCGAGGTCTGAAGCTCCCGCGCGACCGTCGCCCTCCCGGGGCGAGCGTATAATCGGCGCGTCTCAGCACTGATCCCGCTGCCCCGGATTCTCACCCCGAATCGTCATCTCGCCCTGCGCGGCTACCGTTTCCGCGAAACGGCGCACGCCCTCCGACATGAGCCTCATTTCCCGATTACTGCCGCTGTCCAACGTGGTCGCCGACTTGGACGCGAGCAGCAAGAAGCGCGTTTTCGAGCAGGCGGGACTGCTGTTCGAGAACAATCAGAGCATCGCCCGCAGCACGGTGTTCGACAGCCTGTTCGCCCGCGAACGACTGGGCTCGACCGGTCTCGGCCAGGGGGTCGCCATTCCGCACGGGCGCATCAAGGGCCTGAAGGAGGCCGCGGGCGCCTTCCTTCGCCTTGGCACGCCCGTTCAGTTCGACGCGCCGGACGGCCGTCCGGTGAACCTCGTGTTCGTGCTGCTGGTCCCGGAGCAGGCCAACGAAACCCACCTGCAATTGCTGTCCGAACTCGCACAGATGTTCAGCGACCGTGCCTTCCGCGACGCCTTGCTGAATGCAGCCGACGCAGCCAGCCTGCACGCCCTGTTTGCGAACTGGGGGCCCGATGCGCCGGATCAGCGTAGCGCAACTGTTTGAGGGGCAGCGCGACCGCCTGCAGCTCGACCACGTCAGTGGCAGCCTCGACGCGCAACTCTCGGTCAGCGACGAAGCCATCTGGGGTGCCGATCTCGTCGGCCACCTGAACCTGATCCACCCCACGCGGCTGCAGATCCTGGGTGCAGCCGAACTGGCATGGGCGGACCGCCAGCCCGACGACAAGGTCGCCCACCACCTCACCGAGATCCTGTCCGCCCGGCCTCCTGCCATCATCGTCGCCGACGGCTGCGAACCGCCCGCCTCGGTGCTGGTCGCCTGCCAGTCGCACGATGTCGCGCTGTTGACCACGCCGCAGCCGTCGGCCAGCGTCATCGACCATCTCAGGCTGTTCCTGTCGCGCACGCTCGCCGAGCGCATCTCGCTGCACGGCGTGTTCATGGACGTGCTCGGCATCGGCGTCCTCATCACCGGCGACTCGGGTGCGGGCAAGTCCGAGCTGGCGCTCGAACTCATTTCGCGCGGACACGGCCTGGTGGCCGACGACGTGGTCGAATTCTCGCGCATCGCGCCGACGGTCCTCGAAGGTCGCTGCCCCGAGATGCTGCAGGACTTCATCGAAGTGCGCGGGCTGGGCATCCTCAACATCCGCACCGTGTTCGGCGAGACCGCCTGCCGGCGCAAGATGCGTTTGCGCCTGGTCGCGCATCTCGAACGACGCCAGCCCGGCACCAACGACCCGCTGCGGCTGCCGATGCAACACGAGCGTCAGGCAATCCTCGGCGTGCCGGTGCAGCGCGTCGTGCTGCCAGTGGCGGCAGGACGCAACCTCGCCGTGCTGCTCGAGACCGCGGTCCGCGCGGCCATCCTGCAACTGCGCGGCATCGACTCCACGCAGGACTTCATCGAACGCCAGACGCGAGCCCTCGAGCACGGCACCGACCGCGGCGACGGGGACGTGGGCGACTGACACCTGCCCTTGCGGCGGCGGCGCACCGGCTGCTAACCTCGAAATCCTTACCGCAGAGCAACAGCCGCCATGACCGCCACACCGGACTACCTGGAACGCATCCTGAACGCCCAGGTGTATGACGTCGCCGAGGAGACGCCCCTCGACCTCGCCACGAACCTTTCCGCGCGCATCCACAACCGCATCTATCTGAAGCGGGAAGACATGCAGCCGGTGTTCAGCTTCAAGATCCGCGGCGCATACAACAAGATGGTCAAGATGTCGCCGCAGGCGCTCAAGCGCGGCGTGATCTGTGCGTCGGCCGGCAACCATGCGCAGGGCGTCGCACTGTCGGCGCAGAAGCTGGGCGTGCGCGCGGTGATCGTGATGCCGAGCACCACGCCGCAGATCAAGATCGACGCGGTGGCCGCGCGCGGCGGCGAAGTCGTGCTCTCCGGCGAATCGTTTTCCGACGCTTACGCCCATGCGCTGGAGCTCGAGAAGGCCGAAAAACTGACCTTCGTCCACCCCTTCGACGACCCGGATGTCATCGCCGGCCAAGGCACCATCGGCATGGAGATCCTGCGCGCGCACCCGCAACCGATCCACGCCGTATTCTGCTGCGTCGGCGGCGGCGGGCTGATCGCCGGCGTCGCGGCATACATCAAGCGCCTGCGCCCCGAGACGAAGATCATCGGTGTCGAGGCCATCGATGCCGACGCAATGACACGCTCGCTGGCGGCAGGCAAGCGCGTCGCGCTCGAGCAGGTCGGCATCTTCGCCGACGGCGCCGCGGTGAAGGAAGTCGGCGCCGAAACCTTCCGCCTGTGCCAGCAATATGTGGACGAGATGATCGTCGTCGACAACGACGCGATCTGCGCCGCGATCAAGGACGTGTTCGAGGACACCCGCTCCATCCTCGAACCGGCGGGGGCACTCGCGGTAGCCGGGGCCAAGGAATACGCCAAGCGCCACAAGCTGCGCGACAGGCACCTGGTGGCGGTGGCGTCGGGCGCGAACATGAACTTCGATCGCCTGCGCTTCGTCGCCGAACGTGCCGAACTTGGCGAGCAGCGCGAGGCGGTCCTGGCGGTGAGCATTCCGGAGAAGCCGGGCTCGTTCAAGAAGTTCATCAGCGTGCTGGGCAACCGCAACATCACCGAGTTCAATTACCGCTACGCGGACCCGCGGGAAGCCCACATCTTCGTCGGCGTCACGGTGCATAACCGCAACGAGGCGGGCAAGCTGGTCGAAATGCTCGGCCGCCACGAGCTGCCGGCCATCGACCTCACCGACGACGAACTGGCCAAGACCCATGTGCGCTACATGGTGGGCGGCCATGCGCCACAGGTGGACGACGAGGTCGTCTATCGCTTCGTGTTTCCCGAACGCCCGGGCGCGCTGATGCACTTCCTGACCCGGCTGCGCTCGGACTGGAACATCTCGATGTTCCACTACCGCAACCACGGCTCGGACTTCGGCCGGGTGCTGGTCGGTATGCAGGTGCCACCCGCGGACCAGGCCGCTTTCGACGATTTCCTCGAGCAACTCGGCTACGACTGCGTACCGGAGACGGACAATCCCGCCTACCGGCTATTCCTCGGCTGATCGACAGCCGCTGCGCCCCGGGCGCGCAAGCGAGCGCGCCGCCCCGGCCTCGGTGACGATCCAGTCCATGGCCACGTCGTGGGCCTGGGGATGCACCGACGCCACTCGGCCGACCTCGAAGCCGACACCGACCGCGAGCGGGCGCATGCGCGCCAGCGTGCGATCGAAATAGCCCCCGCCGTAGCCGAGGCGAAAGCCTTCGGCGTCGAATGCGTTCAGCGGCACCAGCACGACGTCGGGAACGACGAACTCGCCTTCGACCGGATGCGGGATGCCATGGCGGTCGGGCTGCATGACGCAGCCCGGCGTCCAGGGCCGGAACGCCATCGCCTGCCCCCTGTCGATCACGATCGGCAGGACGGCGACGCGCCCCACGCCCGCGGCCAGCCAGCGCGCGACGCAATCGCGCAGGTCGGGCTCGGCACGGTAGGGCCAGCAGAAACCGAGCACCGCTGGCGCCAACTGCGCCAGCAGGCCTTCGAGGTGAGACACCAGCCGGTCGGTGAGCGCAGCGCGTTGCCCGCTGCCAAGGGCCTGGCGCGCCGAGAGGGCCTGCGCGCGCATGCTGCGGCGCACACTTTCGATGTCCGCGCCGGGCGCGGAGGCGGGAAATGACATGATCACTGTGGTATGTTTGCTTGCTGTGCGAAAGGATGTTACGGGATGAAAAAGAGCTTGTGGGCGGCACTCGTGACGGCAGGGCTGCTGCTGTCCGGCGGCGCCCTGGGGCAGGTCGGCGACGCGCGCATCCTGGCCGCCCGCGACGCCCTGCGCAGCGGCGACCGCGACACGCTGGAACGGCTCGCCGCCGCCCGCGACGGACATGTGCTCGACCCCTATGTGCGCTACTGGCTGCTGACGAACAAGCTCGCCCGCCCGGAGTCGCCACCCGCAGCGGAAATCGCCGAGTTTCTCGTCAATGAGTCGGGATCGCAACTCGCAGAACGCCTGCGCGGCGACTGGCTGCGCCGCCTGGCCAAGGACGGCGACTGGGCCGGCTTCGCCCAGGCCTACCCCGACCTGCAGGCTCCGGACGCCGAACTGCGCTGCCACGCGCGGACCGCCAGGCTGATGACGGGCGACAGCAGCGTGCTGTCCGAAGTGGCAGCGCAGTGGACCGAGCTCGTCGACACCCCCCCCGCCTGCGAGCCGACCCTGCGCGGTGCCGTCGAGCTCGGCCTCGTCGCCGAGGACGACGTCTGGTGGCGCATCCGCCGTCAGGTCGAGGGCCGCACCCCCTCCGCCGCCCGCCCCACCCTGACCTGGCTGCCATCGGCCATCCCCGCCATCGGCGAGTTCGATCAGGCGATCCGTTCGCCCGCGCAGTACCTCGACCGCCTGCCGGCCAACTTCGCCGTCACCCGCGCCGGACGCGAGCTGGCCCTCGCCGCGCTGGCGCGGCTGGCACGCGACGACGCACGCGGCGCCTACGTGCGCCTGCTGCGACTGCAGGATCGCCTCGAAGCCGGCGAGCGCGCCTATGCCTACGCCGTGCTCGGCTGGCAGGGCGCCCTCGACCAGATCCCCGAGTCCAACGACTGGTACCGCGCCGCCGGCGACGTGCCGATGAGCCCGCAGCAGCGCGCCTGGCGGGTGCGCAGCGCCCTGCGCGCACTCGACTGGCCGACCGTGCGCAGCGCGATCGAAGCCCTGCCTGCCGCGGAGCGCGGCCTGCCGGAATGGACGTACTGGCTGGGCCGTGCGCTGGCGGCCGAGCGCAAGCGCATCGAGGCCGACGCGCTGTACGCGCGCATCGCCGGCGAGCCGAACCTCTACGGGATCCTCGCCGCCGAGGAGCTCGGTCGCCCCTTCGCGCCACCTCCAGCGGGTGACGCTGCCACCGCCGAGCACCTGCGCCAGGTCGACAGCGACCCCGGGCTGCAGCGTGCGCTGGCGCTGTACCGCCTCGACATGCGCACCGAAGGCGTGCGCGAGTGGAACTGGGCGCTGCGCGGGCGCGACGACGGCTTCGCCGCTGCCGCGGCACGCCTGGCACTCCGGCACGACATCTACGACCGCGCGATCAACACTGCCGAACGCTCGAGTGCCAATGCCAATTTCGAGCTCCGCTACCTGACACCCTACCGCGACATCGTCGAACCGCAGGTGCGCAACCAGGGACTCGACATGAGCTGGGTCTACGGCCTCATGCGCCAGGAAAGCCGCTTCGTGATCCCGGCACGCTCGAGCGTCGGCGCCCAGGGCCTGATGCAGGTGATGCCGGCCACCGGCAAGTGGGTCGCGAACAAGATCGGCCTGCGCGGTTATCAGCCCGGCCGCCTCGGCGACCCCGAAACGAACGTGCTGCTGGGCACCAGCTACATGCGCCTGATCCTCGAGGGCCTGGACAACCACGCGGTGCTCGCCAGCGCCGGCTACAACGCCGGCCCCGGACGCGCGCGCCGGTGGCGCGACGACAAGCCGCTCGAGGGCGCCATCTACGCCGAGACCATCCCTTTCGACGAGACCCGCGACTACGTGCGCAAGGTCATGGCCAACACCGTCATCTACGCCGCCATGCTGGAGAAGCGGCCGCAGTCGCTGAAGGCCCGTCTCGGCACCATCGCCCCGCGCACGCTCGACAGCGCTGCGCTCGACAACGAACGAGAACCACAATGAACCTCAACCGCGTCGTCCTGGTCGGCGGCTCCGGCTTCGTCGGCAGCGCCATCGCCAACCGCCTGTGTGAAGCCGGAGTGCGTGCGCTGATTCCCACCCGCCGCCGCAGCCGCACGGGCCACCTGCTGCTGCTGCCCAATACCGAGGTCGTGGAGGCCGACGTGCATGACCCTGCCGCGCTCGGGCGACTGTTCGCCGGCGCCGACGCGGTGGTCAGCCTGGTCGGCATCCTGCACTCGCGCCCGGGCAGCCCCTACGGCCCGGACTTCGCCAGAGCGCACGTCGAACTGCCGAAGAGGATCGTCGCCGCCTGCCGCGCAGCCGGCGTGCCCCGGCTGGTGCATGTCAGCGCGCTCGGTGCCGATGCCAACGGCCCGTCCGAATACCAGCGCTCGAAAGCTGCCGGCGAGGCGGCGATCCGTTCCACCGGCGCCGACCTGGCGTGGACCATCCTGCGCCCTTCGGTGATCTTCGGTCGCGGCGACCGCTTCCTGAATCTGTTCGCCGACCTCGCCCGCGCCTTCCCGGTGTTGCCGCTGGCCGGCGCCAATGCGCGCTTCCAGCCGGTCTACGTGGAGGACGTCGCCGAGGTCGTGTGGCGTTGCCTGCAGGATCCCGGCGCCGCCGGACAGATCTTCGAGCTCGCCGGCCCCGCCGTTTACACGCTGCGCCAACTGGTGGAATACGTGTCGGCCCAGGTCGGCTGTCCGCGCCCCATCGTCCCGTTGCCGGAGTCGCTGGCCCTGCTGCAGGCCGGCCTGATGGAGCTGGCGCCACAGCCGCTGATGAGCCGCGACAACGTGCGCTCGATGCGCGCCGACAACGTGGCCAGCGGCGTGCCGCTGCCGTTCGGCCTGCGCCCCACCGCGCTCGAGGCGGTGGTGCCGACCTGGCTGGGCACGCAATCCACGCGCGCGCGCTACTATCCGTTCCGGCGCGGCGCGCGGCGCTGAACCCGACCCACCGACCGTCCCACCCCCCACGGAGTCCGCGATGAAGCTGATCATCGGCAACAAGAACTATTCGTCCTGGTCGCTGCGTGCATGGATCGCCGCCCGCGCCGGCGGCTTCACCTTCGAGGAGATCCGCATTCCGCTGTTCATCCCCGGCAGCCGCGAACGCATCCTGTCGCACTCGCCGTCGGGCAAGGTGCCCTGCCTCATCGACCATGGACTGGCGGTTTGGGATTCGCTGGCGATCGGCGAATATCTCGCCGAGAGGGCGCCGCAACTGCTGCCACGCGACGTCGCGGCGCGCGCGGTCGCCCGTGCGGTCACGGCCGAGATGCACTCCGGCTTCCAGAATCTGCGCAGCCGGATGACGATGAACATCCGCAAGGACTACACCGGCCACGGCCACACGCCGGAAGTGGACGCGGAGATCGCCCGCATCGTGGCGATCTGGAAGGACTGCCGTGGCCGCTTCGGTGCCGGCGGCCCCTACCTGTTCGGCAGCTTCAGCCTCGCCGACGCGGCCTTCGCGCCGGTGTGCTTCCGTTTCAAGACCTATGGCGTGAAGCCCGACGGGGTCGCGGGCGAATACTTCGCCGCCATGCTGGCCAATCCGTGGATGAAGGAGTGGGAGGCGGCAGCGTTGGCCGAGACCGAAGCCATCCCGGCCGAGGACCTGTACGGCTGATGCGGGCCTACATCGTCGGCGGCGCGGTTCGCGACGCGCTGCTCGGACTGCCGGTCAAGGACCGCGACTGGGTGGTGGTCGGCAGTTCGCCCGCGGACATGCTGGCGCACGGTTTCCGGCCCGTGGGCAAGGACTTCCCGGTGTTCCTGCATCCGGCCAGCGGCGAGGAATACGCGCTGGCACGCACCGAGCGCAAGAGCGGCAATGGCTACACCGGCTTCGTCTGCTACGCGGCGCCGGAGGTCACCCTGGAGGAAGACCTCGCGCGCCGCGACCTGACGATCAACGCCATCGCCCGCGACGAGAACGGCACGCTGATCGATCCCTACGGCGGCGTCGCCGACCTGCGGGCGCGGGTGTTCCGTCACGTGTCGCCGGCCTTCGCCGAGGATCCGCTGCGGATCCTGCGCGTGGCGCGCTTCGCCGCCCGTTTCACCGATTTCCGCATCGCGCCCGAGACGCAGGCGCTGATGCGCCACATGGTGGCGCTGGGCGAGGTCGACCATCTCGTCGCCGAGCGCGTGTGGCAGGAATTCGCGCGCGGGCTGATGGAATCGCACCCGTCCCGCATGATCCGCGTGCTGCGCGAGTGCGGCGCGCTCGCCCATATCCTGCCCGAGGTGGAAAGACTGTTCGGCGTGCCGCAGCCGGCGCAGCATCACCCTGAGATCGATACCGGCGAGCACGTGCTGATGGTCATCGACCAGGCTGCGGCGATGAAGCTGCCGCTCGCTGCGCGCTGGGCCTGCCTGCTGCACGATCTGGGCAAGGCCGACACGCCGGCCGCGATCCTGCCGCACCATTACGGCCACGAGGCGAAGAGTGCGGAGCGTGCCCGCGTGGTGTCGGAGCGACTGAAGGCCCCCACCGACTGCCGCGACCTCGCGGTCATGCTCGCGCGCGAGCATGGCATCCTCGGCCAGGCCGACATCCTGCGGCCGGAAACCATGGTGAAGGTGCTCGAGCGCTGCGACGCGCTGCGTCGTCCGGAGCGCTTCCTGCTGATGCTGGAGGCCGCGACCGCCGACCATCTCGGCCGCGGCGGACAGGACCGCAGGACGGACCGCGAGTGGCATCCGGCGCTGCGCTGGCGCGCCGCGGTGGGCGCAATCCGTGCCGTGGATGCGGGTGCCGTGGCGCGGGCCTGCAGTGACAAGTCGCAGATTCCCGCGGCTGTCCATGCGGCACGCATCGCGGCGGTGCGCGCGCTGGCGCGGCCCCGGCCGGCTGACGGCAATGGACTGGACGTCAACGCGTGACGGAGTCGAGCGACGCGCACCTCGCATCGACCGCACAATCCCCCGCACATCGATCCGCCCCCAACCCCACGGAACCGCACTGCGATGATCACCCTCCACACCTGGGGCACGCCCAACGGCCACAAGATTTCGATCGCCCTGGAGGAACTCGGCCTCGAATACGAGGTGCGCAAGGTCAACATCACGCGCGACGAGCAGTTCGACCCGGCTTTCCTCGCCCTCAACCCCAACAACAAGATTCCGGTGATCGTCGACAGCGACGGTCCCGACGGCCAACCGATCACGATCTTCGAGTCCGGCGCGATCCTGATCTACCTCGCCGAGAAGACCGGGCGCCTGCTGCCGCACGACGCCCGCGCGCGCCATGAGACGCTGCAGTGGGTGATGTTCCAGATGGGCAGCATCGGCCCGATGCTGGGCCAGGCACACCATTTCCTGCGCTTCGCCCCCGACGTCATTTCGTACGCCATCGATCGCTACTCGAAGGAGGCCACCCGCCTGTACGGCGTGCTGAATGGCCGCCTGCGCGGCCGCGACTGGCTGGCGGGGCCGGACTACTCGATCGCCGACATCGCCACTTTCCCGTGGATCGCCCGCCACGAATGGCAGGGTATCGACCTCGCCCGCTACCCCGAAGTCAGGCGCTGGTTCGAAGCCATTGCCGCGCGTCCCGCGGTGCAGCGCGGCCTGGAGGTCCCCCGTTGAATACCAACCGCTTCGGCGAGCTCGAGGTGCTGTGCCGCGCTCCGGCACGCATGACGCATGATCACCCCCTGCTGTTCATCCATGGCGCCTACGTGTCGGCGTGGTGCTGGGACGAGCATTTCCTGCCCTGGTTCGCCGAACGTGGATGGGCAGCCTATGCGCTGTCGCTTTCCGGCCATGGCGCGAGCCGCCGGCGCGACCACCTCGACTCCTACTCCCTCGACGACTACGTGCGCGACGTCGCCGAGGTGGCGGCACGCCTCCCCGCCCCACCCATCCTCGTCGGCCATTCCATGGGCGGCATGGTGGTGCAGAAATACCTCGAGCACCACGACGCACCGGCCATCGTGCTGATGGCCGCGGTGCCGCCGCAGGGCTTGATGGGCTCGGCCGTCGGCCTGATGTTCAAGAAGCCGACCCTGCTGGCCGACCTCAACAACATCATGAACGGCACCGACGTCGACATCCGCAGCCTGCAGGAGGCGCTGTTCCACCAGCCGGTCACCCCGTCGGCGCTGCGCCGCTACTATCATCTGAGCCAGCCCGAATCGCACCGTGCGCTGTGGGACATGACGCTGTTCAACCTTCCGCAGCCCACGCGCATGCACCGCCCGCCGATGCTGATCCTGGGCGCGCAGCACGATCACCTCATCCCCCCCGACCAGGTCCATATGACCGCCGCCACCTACGGCAGGCAGGCGGAGATCTTCGCTGGCATCGGCCACGGCATGATGCTCGAGCAGGACTGGGAAACGGTCGCCGCGCGCATCGCCGGCTGGCTTACCGAGCGCGATCTCTGACCGACACGCCCCCGGGCCGGGCCGCTCGGGGAAAACCCGCATTCGTGCGTTTTCACCTGGAAAGCGCCGAATGAGTTCTCCATGATGGAATCAGGGGCGCACCAAAGCGGTGCCACAAGCTGCGCGTTCCTGGCCTTGCATCTCGCCGGACCCGCCGAGCGGCATGCGCGATGCGGGCCCCGTGGAACCAGGAGCGCCGGACGCGCCGGTGCGTGTCGGCGGGAAAGGGGTGATCGTCATGAGCAAGAGCCCGGGCAGCGAGATCGAAACCTACGAGAACGAACGCTATGACGAGGAGGTGCTGAATGCCGGCTGGCTGCCGCCCGGCCTGATTCCGCATCTCGATGAACTCGTCCCGCCGCGGCACCCGCCGCGCAAGCCGCCGCCGGAGGACGTCGACGCATTCCTGCAGGCGATCTATCGCAACCAGGAATGACTTCGCACCCTACAGCGTGTGCAAGCGGTCGCCGCGCGTGAATCCGAGCAGCGGTCCGGCGATGCCGCGGCTCACCGCCAGCACCTTGAACAGTTCGCCCATCTCCTGCGGTGCCGTCAGGCGCTGCACCGCGCGCGCGGCGCGGATGTAGTCGGCGCCCTCGCGCGGACCGCGCCGCTCCAGGCACTGCAGCACCCCGCAGTTGAACAGGAACTGTGCCTGGCTGGTATAGCCCTGCACATCGAGCCCGGCATCGAAGGCGGCCTCGGCCACCGCGGTGAAATCGACGAAGGCGGTGATGTCGTTGAGCCCCGGCCACAGGAAGGGATCGCCGTGCGCATGGTGGCGGTAATAGCACAGCAGCGTGCCGCTGGAACGCGAAGGCAGGTAGTACTCGGCGCGCGGGTAGCCATAGTCGATCAGCAGCAGCGCGCCCTGGCGCAGGCGGTCCGCCCATGCGGCGACCCACGCACGGCCAGCCAGGTTCAGCTCGGAGACGTACTCGCCCTGCTGCGGCCGCGGCAGCTCGAGCGCGCGCGCGCCTTCGGCCACCGCGCCAGTGGCCGGCGTATCCGCCCAGCGCAGCGCCTTCACACCGACTGTATCGGGAGCGAACACCACGCCGCGTTCGAACAGCCCTTCCGGTCGCGACACCACCAGATGCACCGGCATCACGTCGAGCACCTCGTTGGCGACCACCGCGCCGGCGAACGCGTTCGGCAATTCGTCCAGCCAGCTTACGCGCGCGGCCAGATGCGGCGCCTTCTGCGCCAGCGTGTCGAACTGGCGCTCGCGCAGTTCGCCCGACAACTCGAGGATGGCGTAATGCTCGGGCAGCGTACCGCGCTGCTCCAGTTCCAGCAGCAGGTCGGCGGCGAGCAGTCCAGTACCGGCACCCACCTCGATGACCTGCGGCGCGCTCGCCCGCATGACCTGCTCGACCTGCGCCGCGAGTGCCTGCCCGAACAGCGGCGTCAGCTCCGGCGCGGTGATGAAATCCCCACCCGGGCCGAACTTGCGCGCCCCCCCGCTGTAGTAGCCCAGGCCCGGTGCATAGAGGGCCAGCTCCATGTAGCGTGAGAACGGAATCCAGCCGCCGGCGCCGTCGATCTCGGTCTCGATGCGTTCGAGCAGGCGGGCGCTCTGGTCGAGCGCGTCGGGCGACGGCGTGGGCAGCGATGACATGGCGGGAGACAGGGCAGTGAACGAGGCGGCATTGTACCGGCGCCAGGCGAAAGCCCGCGCGCAGCGGCGCAATGCCGCCGCGGACGCCGCCGGTCTGCGGGCCGGGGGCGCCGGGCGCCCGGAGCGCGGCGCCACGCACCTATAATCCGGTCCTGACGAGCCTCCTCACCCGCATTCCATGAAAGTGTTCCTCAGTTGGTCGGGCGATGCCAGCCGCGAAATCGCCGAGCTGCTGCGCGCGCGCCTGCCGCGCCTGCTGCCCGGCGTCGAGCCCTTCCTGTCCAACCGCGACATTCCGGCCGGCAAGGATTGGACCCGGGTGCTCGCCGCGAAGCTGCGCGAAAGCCGCTTCGCGATCGCGTGCCTGACCCCCGAGAACGTCGGCGACCCGACGTCCGGCAGTGGCGGCAGCGAATGGCTGCTGTACGAGGCCGGCGCCCTGACCCAGCACAGCTCGCAGTGCCTGTGCGCACTGCTGACCGGCGGTCTGCGCCCGGAAGACGTGCCCAGACCCTTGTCGCGGTTCCAGCACCGCTGCTTTTCCGGTGGCGACTTCGCGCAACTGGTGAAGGACATCGGCGGCATGCTGAAGACGCCGCCGGCGGAGGCCGAGCTCGAACGGGCGGCGGCGGACGCCTGGCCCGAGATCGTCGCCGAGTACGACCGGATCCGCGCCGCGCACCCGCTGCCCGCGCGCCCGCGCCGACTCGAGACCACCTTCGAGCGCCGGGTGTTGCGCCTGCCGCTTGCGGCCGCGCTGCTGAAGGAACTCGGCGCGATGGTCGAGGACATCCGGCAACAGTGTGTCGAGTTCGTCCGAAGCCGGACTTCCGCCCCGAAGATCCTCGACGATCACGTCCGCGCCAACGTCTTCCTGCCCGAGTACGACACGGCGGGAAATCCCGGCCAGGCGTTCCGGCTGTACATGGAGGCACGCCTCGTTCGCCAGATGAACCGCCCGGAGGAGTTCTCCGTCCGCTTTGCGCCGCGCCAGGGCGTCACCGCGACGGTGTTCGACGAGTGCCAGCAGCGCATCATCGGGATCCGGGAATTCCAGCTCACCGACGAACTGCGCAGCGCCATCCATCCCGAGCTGAAATGGATTGTCTCGACCCCGGTGATGAGCCGCGACGGCAGCGCGCTGGCGGTACTGAACATCGACATCCTGTCGTACGACATCG
This sequence comes from Betaproteobacteria bacterium, assembly GCA_004295105.1. Classification (GTDB taxonomy): domain Bacteria; phylum Pseudomonadota; class Gammaproteobacteria; order Burkholderiales; family Rhodocyclaceae; genus Thauera. Next base: position 39,403 of record SHNC01000117.1, read on the forward strand.
ACAAGGAAGCGGTGCTCGAACCGATGGGCAAACTCATCACGCGGGAACTCGAAGGCGTGCAACGCCGTCTCGACGATCAGCCCCGGGTGCTGATCCGGATCCAGTATGGCGAGCTGTAAGGAGAACCGCGCGCTGCATCGCGCCTGGACCTTGCGCGCGCCCGCCGCGGCCGCCCATCCTTGCGCCCGCCGCACCCGTTGCTCAGCGAGACACGACCGATGCCCGACCGCATGATCGCCTTCGAACGCGCCCTTGCCGGCTTCCCCGCCGAGGCCGCGGCCCTGCTGCGCGCCGTGCCGAGCCGTGGCGGCGCGATCCCGGCCGCTGAAGCGGGGCAACTCGGCGAGTGGCTCGGCATGGAGCGCCATGCGCTCATGGTGGCGCTGCTGCCGCTCGCCACCGCCTTCGCCCACACGCCCATTTCAGGCTTTGCGGTCGGTGCCGTGGCGGCCGGGCACATCGGGCCGGACCGTCTGGCGGCGCTCTATCTCGGCGCCAACTTCGAGTTCGCCGGGGAATCCACCGCTCTGTCGGTGCACGCCGAACAGGCTGCCGCGGCCAATGCCTGGCTCGCGGGCGAGACCGGCCTGTCGGCCATGGCCGCGTCGTCCATTCCCTGCGGACACTGCCGCCAGTTCCTGTACGAGCTCGAGGGCGCGCGATCGCTCGACGTCCTGCTCCTGCGCGGCGGCTCGGCCAGGCCCCGATCGACGACGCTGGCCGAGCTGCTGCCCGACGCCTTCGGGCCGCAGGATCTCGGCATCGCCACCGGCTTCATGGCCAGCCGCGGCGACGGGCCCCGCCTCGCCCTCGACGGGCCTCACGACGCGGTGCACCTTGCCGCACTGCAGGCTGCCCGCGCCAGTTACGCGCCTTACACCGGCGCCTTCGCCGGCTGTGCCCTGCAATGCGCCGACGGCGCGATCCTCGTCGGACGCACGATCGAAAACGCAGCGCACAACCCCGGACTGGCGGCGGTGCAGGTGATGTTCTCCCGCTTCAACACGAGCCCGCTGCGCGGCCAGTTCGAGGCGGTCCGCCGCATCGTGCTCGTCGAGCGCGCCACCACGAACACCCAGGCCGCGCTCACCGAACGCTGCGCGCGCGCGCTGGCACCGCAGGCAGCCTTCGACTACTGCCGCGCCGACCTGTCCCCCACCGACTGAACCCATCGCTCCGTGCCCGACATGAACGCCCCGGCCCACGCTCCCGTCATCCTCGTCACCGGCGCCGCACGCCGCGTCGGTGCAGAAATCGCGCGCACCCTCCATGGCGCAGGCGCATGCGTCGCCCTGCATTACCGCCACAGCGCGCAAGAGGCCGAGCGGCTGGCGGCGGCGCTCGTCGCCGAACGCCCCGGCTCGGCCTGCAGCGTGGGCGGCGACCTCGGCGAGGACGGCGTGCCCGAACGCGTGGCCGCGACCGTGCTGGAGCGCTTCGGCCGCGTCGACGGCCTCGTCAACAACGCCTCCAGTTTTTTTCCCACCGAGGTCGGCCACATCGACCGCGCCGCATGGGACGACCTCATCGGCTCCAACCTGAAGGGGCCGCTGTTCCTCAGCCAGGCGCTGGCCCCGGCGCTGCGGGCCGCGCGCGGCGCGATCGTGAACATCGTCGACATCCACGCCGAACAGCCGCTCAGGCACTATCTGCTGTATTCGGTCGCCAAGTCGGGGCTGGCCGGGCTGACGCGTGCGCTGGCGCTCGAACTGGCACCGGAGGTACGCGTGAACGGCGTGTCGCCGGGCCCGATCGACTGGCCCGAAGACGGTCAGTTTCCGCCCGCCGAGCGCGCGCGCATCATCGCCCACACCCTGTTGCAGCGCACCGGGAGCCCCGCCGACATCGCGCGCACGGTGCGCTTCCTGCTGCTGGACGCGCCCTACGTCACCGGCCAGATCCTCGCCGTGGACGGTGGCCGCAGCATCCACCTGTAAGGTGGTGAAGCACGGTAAGTGTATAATTCGGCGCCATTTTCCAGACCGAGCCCAGCCGTGACCGCCGCCCTCGCCTCCACCCCGCCTGCCGAGATCGCCGCCGGCAACCGCCATTCCAACACCTTCCTGCGCCTGAAGAAGAAGCTCGAGCGCAGCGTAGGCGAGGCGATCGCCGACCACAACATGATCGGCGACGGCGACACCGTGCTGGTGTGCGTGTCGGGCGGCAAGGACTCCTATACGCTGCT
>SHNC01000189.1 GCA_004295105.1 Betaproteobacteria bacterium
CGCCGCCGACGAGGTGTGCAGCGTGCCGAATACCAGATGGCCGGTCTCGGCCGCGGTCAGCGCCAGGCGGATGGTCTCGAGGTCGCGCATCTCGCCCACCAGGATCACGTCGGGGTCCTCGCGCAGTGCGGCGCGCAGCGCGTTGTTGAACGACATCGTGTCGCGGTGCACTTCGCGCTGGTTGATCAGGCAGCGCTTGGACTCATGGACGAATTCGATGGGATCCTCGACGGTGAGGATGTGGCCGTACTCGTTCTCGTTCACGTAGTCGATCATCGCCGCCAGCGTGGTCGATTTGCCCGAGCCGGTGGGGCCGGTGACCAGCACGATGCCGCGCGGCTGCTCGGCGATCTCCTTGAAGATCTTCGGGCAGTTCAGTTCCTCGAGCGTCAGCACCTTGGACGGAATCGTCCGGAACACCGCGCCCGAACCGCGGTTCTGGTTGAAGGCATTGACGCGGAAGCGCGCGAGATTGGGCACCGCGAAGGAGAAGTCGCATTCCCAGGTCTCCTCGTACTGCTTGCGCTGCGCGTCGTTCATGATGTCGTACACCATGGCATGCACGTCCTTGTGCTCCATGGGCGGCAGGTTGATGCGGCGCACGTCGCCATGCACGCGGATCATGGGCGGCAGGCCGGCCGACAGGTGAAGGTCGGAGGCCTTGTTCTTGACCGCGAAGGCGAGCAGTTCGGTGATGTCCATGTCGGAGGAAGTCGGGCGGTGCGCGAGGAGGAGGGGCAAGGTGCCGATGCTATACTTTCTGGCGCCCATCCCGCAGGAAAAAGGCCACGAATATATGACAGCAATCGCTGCCAACTTGCAAGCCGTGCGCGGCCGCATCGCCCGCGCCGCGCAGGCTGCCGGGCGTGACCCGGCATCGGTCGCGCTGCTCGCGGTGAGCAAGACCTGGCCGGCCGAGGCGGTGTGCGAGGCGGCCGCGGCCGGGCAGCGCGCGTTCGGCGAGAACTACGTGCAGGAGGGTGAGCACAAGGCGGCGGCGCTCGCCGCGCTGGACCTCGAATGGCACTTCATCGGCCCGCTGCAGAGCAACAAGACGCGGCCGGTGGCGAACGCCTTCGACTGGGTGCACAGCATCGACCGGCTGAAGATCGGCGAACGCCTGTCGGCGCAGCGCGACGTGCATCTGCCGCCCCTGAACGTCTGCATCCAGGTCAATGTCAGTGGCGAAGACAGCAAGAGCGGCGTCGCGCCGGACGCGGCGCGCGCGTTGGCGCTCGCGGTGGCGGCGCTGCCGCGACTGCGCCTGCGCGGGCTGATGTGCATTCCCGAGCCCACCGACGACGATGCGTTGCTGCATCGCCGCTTCGCCACGCTGCGCGCGTTGAAGGATGCGCTGGTGGCCGAGGGGCTGGCACTCGACACGCTGTCGATGGGCATGTCGCACGACCTCGAGGCGGCGATCGCCGAAGGGGCGACCATCGTGCGCGTCGGCACCGCGATCTTCGGCGCCCGTGCGGCTGCGCAGGCCATGGCGACGAACTGAGCCGAGGCAAGGTTCCGCTTCATGCGGCCGCTGTCCGGCAGGGCGTCTTGCGACGAACGGAACGGCTCCAGTCCCTCAACCCGTCCCTCAACGAGAATATCCATGAAAATCTCCTTCCTCGGCGGCGGCAACATGGCCGCCGCGCTGATCGGCGGCATGGTCGAACGCGGCTTCGCGGCGGCCGACCTCCAGGTGGTCGATGTCGGTGCGGAGACGCGCGAGCGCATCGCGGCCCGCTTCGGCGTGCGTGCGGTCGAGTCCTTCGACGAGGCGGCGCTGGCCTGCGACGTCATCGTGCTGGCAGTCAAGCCGCAGCAGATGCGCAGTGCGCTGGCTCCCATCGCCGGGCGGCTGTCCGGCCAGATCGTGATCAGCATCGCCGCCGGTCTGCGCATTGCCGACCTGGCACGCTGGCTCGGCGCGGCGGGCGCACCGTACGCGCGCATCGTGCGCTGCATGCCCAACACGCCGGCCCTGATCGGTGCCGGGGTCACCGGCCTGTATGCCGATCCCGCGGTCGGGGCGTCGGGGCGCGAGGCAGCCGCCCGGATCCTGTCTGCGGTCGGCAGCGTGGTGTGGGTCGCCGACGAGGCGGCGATCGACGGCGTGACCGCCGTGTCCGGCAGCGGTCCGGCCTATGTGTTCCACTTCATCGAGGCGCTGGAAGCGGCGGGTCGGGCACTCGGTTTCGACGAGGCGGCGGCGCGGCGGCTGGCGATCGACACCGTGATGGGCGCGGCGAAGCTGGCGGCAGCGTCCGACGACCCGCCCGGGGTGCTGCGCGAACGCGTCACCTCCAAGGGCGGCACCACCGAGGCGGCCCTCGCCAGCCTGGCCGCCGCCGGCTGGCATGACGCGCTGGTCGCGGCGGTGAAGGCGGCCGCCGCGCGCGGCCGCGAACTCGGCGAGCAGTTGGGCAAGGGCTGAAGCGCGATGGTCGCGAACATCCTGCTGCTGGTCCTCGACACCGCGGGCGGCTTCCTGACGCTGATGCTGCTGGCGCGTTTCTTCATGCAGTGGCAGCGCGTGCCTTTCCGTAATCAGATCGGTCACTTCGTGGTGAGCACCACCGACTGGGTCGTGCGCCCGCTGCGGCGCTTCGTGCCTGGCCTGTTCGGGCTGGATCTTGCCAGTCTGCTGCCGGCCTGGCTGGTGCAGGTGGTGCTGGTGTTCGCCGAGCTGGCGTTGAACAGCGCGGTGTTCGGCAGCAATCCGCTGTCGGTCATGCTCGGGCTGTGGGGCGTGGGCCTCGTCGAGCTGCTGCGCATGGCGGTCTATCTGGTGTTCGCGGTGGTGCTGATGTCGGCGGTGCTGTCGTGGGTGAGTCCACATGCGCCGGCCGCGCCGGTGCTGGACGCGCTCGCGGCACCCTTCCTGAAGCCGTTTCGGCGCGTCATCCCGAGCATCGCCAATGTCGACCTGTCGCCGCTGGTGCTGCTGCTGGTGCTGCAGATCCTGCTGATGGTGATCGGCGGCCTGCGCAACAACTTCGCGCTGCTGCTGTTCGGCAACTGAAGCGATGCATCCTGGCGGCACGGAGGGCTGGCTGCGGGGCGCGGCGGACGGAAGCATCATCCTGTCCCTGCACGTCCAGCCCGCTGCGAAGCAGACCGGTTTCGCCGGCCTGCATGGCGACGCGATGAAGATCCGTCTTGCCGCGCCGCCCGTGGATGGCAAGGCCAATGCAGCGCTGTGCGCCTTTCTGGCGCAGTTCTGCGGCGTGCCGAAGTCGGCGGTGACGCTGCTGAGCGGGGAGACCTCGCGCGCCAAGCGAGTGCGCGTGCAGGGCGCGGCACCCGAAGCCGTCGCCCGGCTGCATGCGCAGGCCGGCTGAGCCGGGCTGGGTCGGGCAACGGTCCGCTGCGCCCTGAGGCAGTCGGTGAGCGCGCGGGACGCGCCTTGCCGGGGAACCAGGTCGGGCTGGGGCACCGACGCGCAATCGCGCCGCTGCGTCAGCCTTCGAACATCACCTGCCCCTCGACCAGCGTGTAGCGCACCTTGCCCGGCAGCTCCATGCCCAGGAAGGGCGTGTTCTTGCCTTGGCTGCGCAGGTTGTCGCGGGTGATGGTGACGTACGCGGCGGGGTCGAACACGCAGATGTCGGCGCGGGCGCCGACCGACAGGTGGCCGGCCTTGGTGATGCCGACGATCTTCGCCGCATCCGAGGTGATGCGCGCGAGGCCGGTGCTGAGCGACAGCCCGGCGCGCTCGGCCCACTTCAGCGTCAGCGGCAGCAGCAGCTCCAGGCCGGTCGCACCCGGTTCCGATTCCGCGAACGGAGTCTGCTTGCCGTCGTCATCGACCGGGGTGTGGTCCGAACACAGCGCGTCGATGCGCCCTTCGGCCAGGCCGCGGCGCAGCGCCTCGCGGTCGCGCTGGCTGCGCAGCGGCGGGATCAGGTGGCAGTTGGCGTTGAAGTAGCCGATGTCCATGTCGCACAGATGCACATGGTTGATCGACACGTCGCAGGTGACGTCCATGCCTTCGGCGCGCGCCTGCTCGATCAGCGCCAGCCCGGCGGCGCTCGACAGCCGGGTGATGTGCAGGCGGGCGCCGGTGATCCTGGCCAGTTCCAGGTAGGTGTACAGCGCCACCGTCTCGGCTGCGACCGGTATGCCCGCCAGGCCCAGGCGGGTGGCGACTTCGCCGTCATGCGCATGGCCGCCGCGCGACAGGAAGGGCGCAAGGGGCTGCAGCCAGACGCGGAAGCCGAAAGTCGCCGCGTACTGCAGCGCGCGCATCAGCACGGTGGTGTCAACCACCGGCACGTTGGCCTGCGAGAAGGCGACGCAGCCCGCTTCGACAAGCTCGGCCATCTCCGACAGGCGCTCGCCCTTCAGGCCGAGCGTCAGCGCGCCGACCGGGTACACATGTGCCCGGTTCAGCTTCTTGGCACGGTAGCACAGCATCTCGACCAGACCCGGCTCGTCCAGCGCCGGATCGGTGTCGGGCGGGATCGCCAGGCTGGTGACGCCGCCGGCCATCGCCGCGTCCATCTCGGATTCCAGCGTGGCGCGGTATTCGAAGCCGGGCTCGCGCAGGCGCGCGGCGAGGTCGATGAAGCCGGGCGCGACCACCAGGCCGGCGGCATCGATGGTGCATTCCGCCTCGAAGCCGTCCGGCGCCGCACCAAGGGCGACGACCTTTCCGGCGGCCACATACACGGCCTGCACGCGGTCGATGCGGTTGGCCGGGTCGACCACGCGACCGTTGGAAATCAGGATCTTCTTCATGCGCCCTTCCTCAGTTGCTGCCCAGCATGCTCATGACCGCCATGCGCACCGCGATGCCGAAAGTGACCTGCGGCAGGATCACCGCCTGCGCGCCGTCGGCTACCGCCGAGTCGATCTCGACGCCGCGGTTCATCGGCCCCGGGTGCATCACGATCGCGTCGGGCCTGGCCAGTGCCAGCTTGTCGGCCGTCAGGCCCCAGATCTTGTAGTACTCCTGCGGCGTCGGCAGCAGGGCGCCATTCATGCGCTCGTTCTGCAGGCGCAGCATCATCACCACGTCCACGCCTTTCAGGCCCTCCTGCATGTCGTGGAACACGCGCACGCCGAGGGTCTCGACCGCGGTGGGCAGCAGCGTCCTGGGGCCGATCACGCGCACCTCGGGTACGCCCAGCGTGGTCAGGGCGGCGATCTGGCTGCGCGCCACACGCGAGTGCAGCACGTCGCCGACGATGGCCACCGTCAGGTTGGTGAAGTCCTTCTTGAAGTGGCGGATGGTGTACATGTCGAGCAGACCCTGCGTCGGGTGCGCATGACGCCCGTCGCCGGCATTGACGACATGGATGTCCTCGCGCCCGGTGGCCTGCAGGTGCTGGGCGATCAGCATCGGCGCGCCGCTCGCGGCGTGGCGCACGACGAACATGTCGGCCTGCATCGCGCACAGGTTGTCGACCGTGTCGAGCAGGCTCTCGCCCTTGGCGGCGGAGCTGGTGTTGATGTTGAGGTTCACCACGTCGGCCGACAGGCGCTTGGCGGCGATCTCGAAGGTGGTACGGGTGCGCGTCGAGTTCTCGAAGAACAGGTTGAAAACGCTCTTGCCGCGCAGCAGCGGCAGCTTCTTGACCTCGCGTTCGGCCACTTCGGTGAAGGGCGCGGCGGTGTCGAGGATGGTATTGATGATCTCGCGCGGCAGGCCGTCCAGCGTCAGCAGGTGCTGCAATTCGCCGTGCTTGTTCAGTTGGGGATTGCGCATCGCTCAGCCTCGGGTCGTAAGCTGCAGGGTCAGCGCCCCCTCGGTGGTGCGCTGCAGTTCCAGGTTCTGTGTCGCCGGCAGTGGATCGCTCAGCGTATGCGCGCAATAGCGCGCGGCGATGGGCAGTTCGCGGCTGCCGCGGTCGACCAGCACCGCCAGGTCCACGCGCGCCGGCCGGCCGAAATCGAACAGCTCGTTGAGCGCGGCGCGGGTGGTGCGCCCGGTGTAGAGCACGTCATCGACCAGGATCACCGGCGCGCCATCGACGTCGAACGGGATCCCGGTGCGCTGCGGTCGGGCGTGCAGGCCCTTGCTGGCGTAGTCGTCGCGATAGAAGGAGACGTCGATCGCGCCCAGCGGCTTGCGGATGCCGAGCAGTGCATGCAGGCGCTCGGCCAGCCACAGCCCGCCGGTGTGGATGCCGACGAGCGCGGTGTCGGCGGTGACGTGGGGGCGGATCTGCTCGGCCAACTGGCGGCAGAGCGTTTCGGCATCAGGGATGTGCATGGCGGTTGCTGTCGAGAAAGGTTTGCAGGATCAGGCAGGCGGCGGCGGCATCGAGCACCGCCTTGCGCTCGCGCCAGCCGCGCACGCCGGCGTCGACGAGCCCGGCCTCTGCGGCCACGGAGGACAGCCGCTCGTCCACCGCGTGCACCGGCAGCGCGAAGCGGCCGTGCAACTGATTGGCGAAACGGCGGCAGCGCGCAGTGAGTTCATGTTCGCGACCATCGAGATGGGCGGGCAGGCCGACCACCAGTGCCACCGGCCGCCAATCGGCGATCAGCCTGCCGATGGCGGCGAAGCGGGCATCGTTCGATTCTTCGCGCAGCGTCGTCAGCGGCGACGCATGGCCGGTTTCGAGTTCGCCGCAGGCAACGCCGATGCGGGCAAGACCGAAATCGAAGCCGAGCAGGGTGCCACGGGCGGGCAGGACGCTTGTCACGGGCTGCGCGGCGCCGGCCGCATCAGGCATGCCCGGCGACCTCGCTGAGCTTGGCGAAATCCACGCCCAGCTTCTGCATCGCCGCCACCAGTCGCTCTTCGGGCGGCAGATCGAAGATGATGGTCATGTCGGCCGCCACCGTCAGCCAGGCGTTATCGGCGAGTTCCTGCTCGAGTTGCCCCGCTGCCCAGCCGGCGTAGCCGAGCGTGACGAGCACGTCGCGCGGTTCGCCGGTGGTGCCGATCGCCTGCAGGATGTCGCGGCTGCTGGTAAGGCCCACCTCGTCGTTGACGCGCAGCGTGGAGTGCCATTCGCTCATCGGCCGGTGCAGTACGAAGCCGCGGTCGGTCTGCACCGGGCCACCGAAATAGACCGGCTGGCCGGCGAAGCCAGCGGCTTCGAGCGGCAGTTCGATGCGCTCGAACAGCGTCGCCAGCGTCATGTCGATCGGCCGGTTGACGATCACGCCCAGCGCGCCCTGCTCGTTGTGTTCGGCGATGTAGGTCAGGGTGCGCGCGAAATGGGGATCGGTCATGCTGGGCATGGCGATCAGGAAGTGATGCGTGAGGTTGGCCGTGGGTGTATCCATGCGCGGCATTTTACGCCCTGTCCGGCGCGAGCGACACGGCATGCGCCGGACGGCGGGCGCAGCGAGGACTGCCGGCACGACCGGCCATCGGCCATAATCGGCCCCTTGCTCCGCGCCATCCGCCGCCGATGACCGCCCCCCACCTGCCCTCCGCCCTCGTCTGGTTCCGCCGCGACCTGCGCACGGACGACCATGCGGCCCTCTACCATGCCCTGCGCAGCGCCGGCCGGGTGTTCTGCGCCTTCGTCTTCGACACCGAGATCCTCGACGTCCTGCCCGACCGGCGCGACCGTCGCGTCGAGTTCATCCACGCCGCCGTCACCGAGCTCGACCGTGGGCTGGACGCTCTCGCGCGCGCCGCGGGCGCAACGGGCGGCGGCCTGATCGTGCGCCACGGCCGCGCCGACGAACTCGTGCCGCGGCTCGCACGCGAACTCGGCGTCGCCCAGGTGTTCACCAACCGTGACTACGAGCCGGCGGCCATCGCGCGCGACCGCCGCGTCGCCGAACGTCTGGCGGCGGACGGAATCGGCTACGCGGACTTCAAGGATCAGGTCGTCTTCGAGCGCGATGAGGTGCTCACCCAGGCGGGGCAGCCCTTCAGCGTGTTCACGCCCTACCGCAATGCCTGGCTGCGCAAGCTCGATCCCTTCTTCCTGCAGGCCTATCCGGTGGAAAGACATGCGGGCCGCCTGGCCCCGCCGCCGGCCGGCGAATCCATGCCCGACCTTGCCGCGCTGGGTTTCCAGCCCACCAACCTCGCCGGACTGCGCCTGCCGCTCGGCATGTCGGGCGCGCGCCGTCTGTTCGCCGAATTCCGTGAGCGCATCGACCGATACCGCGAAGCGCGCGATTTTCCGGCGGTGAAGGGCGTGTCCTACCTGTCGCCGCACCTGCGCTTCGGCACGGTATCGATTCGCGCGCTCGCCGCCTGCGCCTGTCAACGCGGCGGCGCCGGGGCCGAGACCTGGCTGGCCGAGCTGATCTGGCGCGACTTCTACCACATGATCCTGTGGCATCACCCGCGCGTGGTCGCGGCGTCGTTCCGGCCGGAGTACGACCGCATCAGTTGGGATGACGCCCCGGAACTGTTCGCCGCCTGGCGCGACGGGCGCACCGGCTACCCGCTCGTCGATGCGGCGATGCGCCAACTGGAGCAGACCGGCTACATGCACAACCGGCTGCGCATGCTCACCGCTTCCTTCCTCACCAAGGACCTCGGCATCGACTGGCGCCTCGGCGAGCGCCATTTCGCCGCGAAGCTGCTCGACTTCGACCTGGCGGCGAACAATGGCGGCTGGCAGTGGGCGGCCTCGACCGGTTGCGATGCGCAACCTTGGTTCCGGATCTTCAATCCGGTGACCCAGTCGGAGAAGTTCGATCCGCAGGGGCGCTTCATCCGGCGCTACCTGCCCGAACTCGAGCCTGTGCCCGACCGGTTCATCCACGCGCCGTGGAAGATGGGCGGCATCGACCAGGATGCGGCCGCCGTGCGCATCGGGCGGGACTATCCGGCGCCGATCGTCGACCATGCCGCTGCGCGCGAACGTACGCTGGCGCGCTTTGGCGTGGTCAGGGGCTGAGCGCGGGCCGACCCCCTGCTCGGGCGGCAGCGCCGGATTCTGAGGTGGAGCGCCGCCAGCGTGGCGTTCCGTTCAGGCCGATACCGCTTGCGCTTGCGCCGGGTGGCAGGCGCGGCCGGTGTACCCTGCCAGCAAGGTCAGCAGTTCCTCTTCCTGGTAGGGCTTGCCGAGGTAGTGGTTGGCACCGACCTCGGCGGCATAGCGGCGGTGCTTGTCTGCCAGCCGCGAGGTGATCATGATCACCGGAACGTCGCGGGTACGGGCATCGGCGCGGATGTTGCGGACCAGGTCGAAGCCGTCCATGCGCGGCATCTCGATGTCCGACAACACCACGTCGGGCAGTGTCTCGATCAGCTTCTCGAGCGCATCGACGCCGTCCTTCGCGGTAACCACGCGGTAGCCCTCGCGCTCGAGCAGGCGGCCGGTGATCTTGCGCACGGTCAGCGAATCGTCGACCACCATCACCGTCGGCAGGTGGGTCGGTGCGCCGGCGCTGCCCGGCCGCGCATCGAGGCTTTGATCCTGACCCAGGCCGCGGCTGGCGAGCGCGACCGGATTCAGGATCAGCACGATCTCGCCGTCACCCAGCACCGTTGCCCCCGACATGCCGACGATGCGGGTGAGCTGCGGACCGGCGTTCTTGACCACGATCTCCTGGTTGCCGCGCAGCGCATCGACATGCAGGGCCAGCGTCTGCGCGCCGGCGCGCAACAGCAGCAGCCAGTTGTAGCGCTGCTCCTCGGGCTGCGTGTGGCTGTCGCCGAGCAGGCGCGGCAGATAGCGGTAGGCATAGCGCTCGCCCATCCACTCGGTGCCGTGATCGGCCTGTACCCGGCGCAGTGCGTCGGGTTTGAGCTCCATCACCTGCGCCACCATGCTCGACGGAATGGCGTAGCTGCGGCCGGCAGCGCGCACCAGCAAGGCCTGCGTGACGGCCAGCGTCAACGGCAGGTAGATGCGGAACGTGGTGCCCTCGCCGCGCCGGCTGCTGACGTCGATGCGGCCACCGACGGCGGCGGTCTGCGCCTTGACCACGTCCATGCCGACGCCGCGCCCCGACACCGCCGACAGCGCCTGCGCGGTGGAGAAGCCGGGCAGGAAGATGAGGTTGGTGAGCCGGCGCACATCGACCTGCTCGTGCGCCTCGATCAGACCGCTGCTGCGCGCGCGCGCCTCGATGCGCTCGAAGTCGAGCCCGGCACCGTCGTCGGCGAGCTCGATGGCGATCTCGTTCCCTTCCTGGCGCACGCTCACGCTGATCTGGCCGATCTCCGGCTTGCCCGCCGCGCGGCGACGTTCGGGCGGCTCGATGCCGTGCGCGACCGCGTTGCGCAGCAGATGCTCGAGCGGTGCCGCCATCTGCTCGAGCACGCTGCGGTCGATCTCGATGCGTCCGCCGCGCAGGTCGAGGTGGGCGCGCTTGCCCAGTTCCCGCGCGCTCTGCCGCACCACGCGGTAGAGGCGGTCGGCGAGACTGTCGAAGGGCAGCATGCGCACCCGCATCAGTGCCTGCTGCAGATCGCGCGACAGGCGCGCCTGGCCGTGCAGCGCGAGGTCGGCGCCGTCGAGGTTGTGCAGCAGGCTCTGCTGCACGGTGGTGACGTCGTTGACACTCTCGGCCAGCATGCGGGTGAGTTCCTGCAGCCGGGTGTAGCGGTCCATCTCCAGCGGGTCGAAGTCGCCAGGGCGTGAATCGGTCTGCGCGATACGCGACTGCATCTGCATGTCGGCCTGCAGCTCGACTTCGCGCACCTGGTTGCGCAGGCGGATGACGTTGTCGGTGAGGTCGAGCAGCGAACTGCGCAGCGTGCGCAGTTCGCCCTCGATGCGGGTGCGTGAGATGCCGATCTCGCCGGCCTGGTTGACGAAGCGGTCGACCAGGTCCGCGCGCACGCGCAGCGTTGCGGCCGTGGCGCCTTCCGCCTCGGCGACGGGGATCTCGGCCGCTGCCGTCACCAAGGCGGTGGCGAGTGGCGGCGCAGTGGCCGTCGCGGCGGCCGGGGCGGGCAGCGGCTCGCCCGTGGCGAGCGCATCGATCATCTGTTCGGTGGCGTCGATGCCCGTGGCCAGTTCCTCGATCAGGGCCTGTCCGCCGGCATCGGCACCATCTTCCAGCAGCGACTCGAGCTGGTGCAGATGTTCGCCTATCGTCATTGCGCCCGCCATGCGGGCACTTCCCTTCAGCGAGTGCAGCAGGCGGGCGACCGATTGCGCATGTTCGCCGTCCTGCGGCGCACGTTCCCAGGCGCGCAGCGCGGCGTGCAGGTCGCCCAGCAGGTCGCCGGCTTCCTCCAGGAACAACGGCAACAGTTGCGCGTCGATGTCGTCCTGCAGCGCGCCGACCGGCGCCGCCGGCGCACCGGCGAGCGGCGCTTCGGGCGCGGCCCCGGACGAAGGCGCGGGTTCTTCGAGGGCGAGCTCCTCGAAGGCGAGCGACCCGGCCGCGAGCGGCATGGCAGATTCCGCCCCGGACGCCGCGAGCGGCATGCCACCCGGCGCGGCGGCGAGGGCCCTCCCGCAGCGGTCCAGCGCCTGTTCCAGCCCGGGGGCAGGCTCGGGCATGCGCTGCTGCAGCACCTCGCCCAGCATTGCCTGCAGCGTGTGGGTGCTGTCGGCAAGCAGGGCCAGCTCGTCGCGCCCGGGCGCGCGGCTCGCGTCGCGCAGGCGTTCGACCGCATGCTCGAGCGCGCGGCCCAGCGTGTGCAGCGGCCCCAGTCGAGCCGTACCGGAGATGCCCGCCAGCGTGTGCGCCGCGCGCAACGCGTTGTCGGGTGGCAGCAGCGCCGGGTTGGCGGCCAGGCGGGCGAATTCCTCGTGCAGGGTGGCCAGATGGGTCGCCGCTTCCGAGCGGTACAGCTCGTACAGCGCACGTGACATCTCGGCGCCGCCGATGACGACGGTGTCCGGCGCGGGGGGCGTCGCGGCCCCGGCCTGCGCTTGAGGCGACAGGTCCTCGAGCGTCTCCTCGGCCGCGCCCGCGGCGGCCCCGTCCGCAGGGGGCCGGGGCTCGGCCTGCGTCGGCCGCGCGGCGAGGTCCGCCGGCGCCGACGCTTCGCCCGCGTCCAGCGGCGCGAGCTCTTCGGCGTGAAGGTCGAATTCGTCGATGGTCTCGAGGGCGGGCAGCTCCAGTCCGACTGCCGGCACCGGCGCGGCCTCCAGCGTCGCGCTGTCCAAGGCTTCGGCGGGCGGTGCTTCGAGCGGCGCAACGCTGATCGTCGACGCGTCCGCCAGCCGCGGCAGCGGCAGGATCTCACCGCTGTCGGACAACTCCAGGCTGGGGAAGGCGGGTTCCACAATTTCCGTGGCGCCCGCGGTCTCGCCGCCTTGAGGCTGCGCCGCGGGCAGCGTCGTTTCGGACAGCGGCGGCGGTTCGGCGAGCGGGGTGTCGGCACTGCGCAGACGCTCGGCTTCGGCCACTATGGCGCTGGCGTCGCGGCCCTGGGGGCCGCCGGCCTCGAGTTGCACGACCCAATCGGTGAACAGTTGGCGCGCGCCGTCGATGAGATGGTGCAGCGCAGGCGTCGGCGGCCATTCGAACTGCAGCCAGCGGTTGAGCGTCTGTTCGACGCTCCATGCCGCCTCGCCGACTTCGCGCAACCCCACCATGCGTCCGCTGCCCTTGAGGGTGTGGAAGCCGCGCCGCATCACCGTCAGGTGTTCCGCCTGTTGCGGCTCGCTGCGCGACAGCTCGAGGTGCTCGCCGATCGTGGCCAGCACCTCGTGCGCCTCCTCGATGAAGATGCACAGCAGCTCAGCGTCGATTGCCGCTTCGGCCTCGAGCCGGGCACTGGGCGCCGTGGCCTCCATGTCCCGCGCGGGAGCGCTTGTCAGGGTGGCGGGCAGGGGCTCGGTTCCGACCCCGGACGGGGCCTGCCAAGTCGCCGCGGCTCGGCCATCGACCGTGACCGGTGCCGGTGTCTCGACCGCAGGCGGCAGCCCGGTTGCGGCGGCGGCCGGTGCGGCTTCGACCTCGTCCGCCTCGACCGCATGAGGCTCGACCGCATGAGGCTCGACGTCGGCGGCGCCCTGCGCAGGCGACGCCGGCGCGATGCTTGCCTCGACGGGGGCAGGTGTGATTCCGGTCGCCTGCGGCGCGGCCGCCGCGGGCTGCGCGTCCGGCGCGGTGATGGTGGGTGCGGCGTGGCCGGGTTCGAGCAGGGCATGCAGGTCGCTGCGCTTGTGCGGCAGCGATTCGATGTAGAAGCCCAGCGCGGACAGCTTGTGCGCGAGCTCCTCGAAGGCAGCCTGGTCCGGCTCGGCATCCGGTGCGGCGAAGTGTGCGATGCGCGCGCTGGCCTCGCGCAGCAGCGCGATGGCGCTGGTTTCGCCGAGCAGGCTCAGTGCGCCCAGGATCTGCTGCAGCGGCCGATGCAGCTCGCCAAGCGCCGCACGCCGCTGCGGATTGCGGAAGAAGTCGTCCAGCGTCTGTTCGACATGGGCGAGGCTGGACAGCATTTCCCTCGCCAGTTGGGCCAGCGCCTCACGTTCATGCGCGCGTGCTGCGCCGTCCGATGCGGCAGCCGGCGGCTGCGGCGCGACCGCCTCGCCACGGCGCAGCGCGGCGAGTCGGGCCAGTGTGGCGTCCACCTGATCAGCGAGGCTGTCGTCGGCGACCCCCGGGTCGACCGCGGCCTCGATCTGCAGCAACGCACCGGCCACTTCGATGGCGGTGCTCTCGGAGAACTGCAGCGGGTCGTGGCGCAGCCAGCGGATGAAATCGGCCAGGCCGGCGATCAGGCGATCGGTCGTTGGTCGGCCGAGGCCGGTCGCGACGGGGGCGAATTGGCCGAGCCCCGCGTCGAAGTCCGCCAGCGCGATCGCGGTGCCGCCGCAGAACGCGTCCCACTGCTCGCGCAGGGCTGCCAGCCGGGTGCGCAGCGCCTGCAGCAGCGGCGCGAGGGGAACCTCGCTGATGGTGGCGCCGGGTGCCGGCAGCAGCGCATTGAGCTGCCAGCAGGTGCGGATGTCGCGCTGCTGTTCGGTGGTGACCGGGGTGGTGGCGACGCGGTACAGAATCTCGCGCAGCAGGCGTTCGGGCGTCGCGCCGGTGCCGGCGAGCAGGCGCCGGAACTGCGCGTCGATCTGCGCGCACAGCTTCTTCACCGCAGGGTCCGGCACGATGGTGCCGGCGATCAGCGCGTCGAAGAAGCCCAGGCTCGCCCACCACAGCGAACGTGCTGCCGGCGTCGGCTGGACGGCCTCGACTTCGGCGATGGCGTCGCGCATCTGTCGCGCCCCGCTGCCGCGCGCACCGTTGCGCAGCCAGTCGAGCAGACCGCGCTCGAAGCGCGCGCGCGCGCTGCGCAGCCGGGTCTGCACCTCGGCCGCGGGGGGCTGCGCCTCGTCACGGCGCGGCGGGCGCAGGCTCAGATCGGGATGGAACAGTTCGATCGCGCCGGCCGGGGGCTGTCCGCGCGCCGCGACCAGGGCCTCGTGCAGCGGCGCCAGGCGCAGCGGCTGGTCGGGCACGCCGCGCACGAGTTCCTCGAGGTAATTGCCCAGCGCCGCCAGTGCGCGCAGGCCAAGGCCGATCGTCTTGCCATCGATCGCCACCTCGCCGCGCGCCATGTCGCCCAGCAGCAGGCCGGTCGTTTCCGCGAACTGGGTCAGGCCATCGAGGCCGATGATGGACAGCGCGCCGCGCACCTGATGCAGATGGGTCTGGGCGAACTGGATGCGTGCTGCCGGGTCGCTCGTGGTGCCGGCCTGTTCGAGCGCCTCGCGCGCGCGCCCGAGTGCCGCGTCGATCTCGCCCTTGACCCAGTTCAGCGGTCCGAGATCCGTTTCGATCGCGTGTGTCATGAAAGCTCTCGCTGATGGCGTTGCGGTGGCGGCGGAAGGTCAGACCTTGAAGCCGGAAACCGAACCCTTCAGTTCGATCGCCAGGTCGGCGAGCTGCCCGATCGACACCGCGGTCTGCTTGGTGCCCAGCGTCGTCTGCTCGGTGATCGTGAGAATGTCGCGCATCGTCGCCGCGACGCGGCTGGCGGTGGCGGCCTGCTGCTGGGTGCTGGCTGAGATCTGCTCGATCAGGCGCGCGGTTTCCAGCGACACGTCGCCGATCTCCGCCAGGGCCTGGCCGGCCGCGTCGGTCAGTCGCGCGCCGTCGACCACGTCGCGGGTGGCGTTCTCCATCGCCCCCACCGCGTCCTGGGTGTCGGTCTGGATGGTCTTCACGATCGCTGCGATCTGCTTCGTCGCCTCGCCCGAGCGCTCGGCCAGGCGCTGCACCTCTTCGGCCACGACCGTGAAGCCGCGCCCGGCCTCGCCTGCCGAGGCGGCCTGGATGGCGGCGTTGAGCGCCAGCACGTTGGTCTGCTCGGTGATGTCGGAGATCAGCTCCACGATCTCGCCGATCTCCTGCGACGATTCGCCCAGCCGCTTGATGCGCTTGGCGGTCTCCTGGATCTTGTCGCGGATGTCGTTCATGCCCTCGATGGTGTTCTCCACTGCGCCGGCACCCTTGCGTGCGGCGTCGAGCGAGCGCCGCGCCACCTGGGCGGATTCCAGCGCGCGCTCGGACGAGGCGGTCATCGACTCGGCCATGCGCTGCGCGGTGGTGCCCGCGTTCTCGATCTCCTGCGATTGACGTTCGGTGGCGGCGAGCAGTTCGTTGGAGGTGCGCTGCGCGGATTCGGTGGCGGCGGTCACCCGGGTGGCGGCATCGTTGATGCGGCGCACCAGCACCGAGAGCTCCTCGACCGTGTAGTTCACCGAGTCGGCGATGGCGCCGGTGATGTCCTCGGTCACCGTGGCGCGCACCGTCAGGTCGCCATCGGCGAGGTCGCCCATCTCGTTCATCAGGCGCAGGATGGCCTGTTGCGTCAGGTTGCGTTCGTTCTCGGCTGCCTGACGCTGGGCTTCGGTCTCGGTGCGGCGGGTGGCGACATCTTCCTGATAGACGCGCGCCATGCGCACCAGCACCGCGATCGCGAAGAGGGCGGCGGCGACGGTGGCGAGCGTGACGAGGTTGACACCGTGATAGGCGTCGTTGAGCGCGGCGGCAAGCTCCCGCCCGTGCGCAAGCAGCGGCACCGAATCGCGGAAGATGCGGCTCCCCGCCTGCTTCGCCTGGACCTGCATGCGGATGTCGGTGAGGATGCCGGCCACCGCATTGAAAGTGCCCTGCGCGGCACCGGCGAGCTCGGCGACCCGGGCGCCCGTCTCCGCGTCGCCGCGCATCTGCGTCAGGCGTTCGATCTGCTCGCGCAGGGCGTTCGTGTCCTTGCCCAGCGCCACGGCCACTTCGGGGTCGATCGCGTCGGCGACGCGCAACGCATTGGCGTTCTTGGCGATGCGTTGCGTCAGCATCACCGTGCTGCTGGTGAGGGCGATGTCGCGGGCACCGGCGCCGCCCTGCAGCGCGAGCGCGGCGATGTGTTCCGAAAGCCCGAGCAGCCGCGCGTTGTCCGCATTGATGGTGTTGACCGCGGTGTTCAGCGTGACGAGGTTCTTCTGCTGCGCCAGCAGTTGGGCGGTGTCCTGGTCGGTCTTCATCCATGCCGCGGACAGCGTCTCGAGCTGGGGCCGGGCCGCGGCGGGAACGGCAGGGACGCTCGCATCGTCGATCGCACCGCCCGTCTCGAGTGCCAGCAGCAGGCTGGCGAAACGGTTGCGGCCGGACTGCAGTTCGGAGAAGGCCTCGACATTGCCGCGCAGGGCGAGCTGGGCCGCCTTGGCGATCTGCTGCGACAGCATCTGCATCTCGGTGGCCGCGGCGACGTGCGCGGTGGCGTCGGCCGACCGCCGCATCTCATACACGGTGAGCGCGGCGGTGATCAGCGCGAGTACCGCAAACACGATGCCCAGGGTGCGCAGGCGCTGCGGCAGGGAACGCGCACCCGTCGCCTCGCTGCCGGTCGCGCGCGCGGCCGGTGCGTCGTCCGGCGGCAGCGTGCCCATGATGCGGGTACTCTCCGCGATCGAATCCTGTTCGGCAGCCTTCTTCCTGCCGAGGGAAAAGCTCAAAGCCATGTTGCGTGCTCCACCACTGGGTGTTGGCGTCCGGTGCAGCGTTCTGCGGCGGCGGACGGTTCGTGTTCGGTCGGGTTGCGCATGCTCGTCGGGGTGTTGCGGTCGGCCACGCTCACTCGATGCCGGCGTCGAGGAATTCGGGCTGGGCGAGCAATTGCGCGGCGTCGAGCTGCAACCACAGTCGGCCCTGCACGTCGCGCAGCCGGCGCTGCACCCACGGACGGTTGTCGGCCGAGGCGTCGGGCTCGAAGTCTTCCTGGCTGCGCAGCCCGGTGATGCGCGACACCAGCAGCGCGCAATTGATGCCCAGACGTGCGCCGACCAGCACCAGGCGCGCCGCGCCGCCGGGCACGGTGGGCGGAGTCTGGTGGAAGAGGGCGAGGTCGACCACGCCGTACAGCGTGCCGCGCACGTTGGCCAGGCCGACGTACCATGGTTTGGTCAGCGGCACCGACGACAGCGGCGGCGGCGGCAGGATCTCGCCGGATTCGGCGAGATCGATGAGCCAGTTCATGCCTCCGGCCTGAAAGCCGAGCAGGCCGCGACGTTCGCCCGTCTTCGCTTCGGCGAGGCGCCTGGCAAGGTTCTCCTGGAACTCGCGCAGGCTGATGCGCTTCGACATCGCCGCTCAGCCCATCGCCTTGATGCGCGCCAGCAGCTCGGTGTGGTTGACCGGCTTCACCAGGTAGTCGTAGGCGCCCTGGCGCATGCCCCAGATCTTGTCGGTCTCCAGCCCCTTGCTGGTGCACATGATGATGGGGATGCGTCGCGTGGCGTCGTTGCGCGAGATCGTGCGCGTGGCCTGGTAGCCGTTCATGCCGGGCATGACGACGTCCATCAGGATGAGATCGGGTTTCTCGAGCTGGCTCTTGGCGATCGCCTCCTCGCCGCTGTCGGCGGTGACGACACGGTAGCCGTTCTTGGACAGCACTTCGGTGAGGGCCAGGCGCTCGGTGGGTGAATCGTCCACCACGAGGATTTTGCTGATCGGCATGGGCGTTGCGGTGAGTCGCGGCTCAGTCGCGCGGCGCGCGGGCGGCGTGGGTCGCCACCGCGCGCAGCAGGCTGTCCTTGGTAAAGGGTTTGGTGAGGTATTCGTCGGAGCCGACCATGCGTCCGCGGGCACGGTCGAACAGCCCGTCCTTCGACGACAGCATGATCACCGGCGTGGCCGACAGGCGCGGATTCTTCTTGATCAGCGCACAGGTCTGATAGCCGTCGAGGCGCGGCATCATGATGTCGACGAAAATGACATCGGGGTGGTGGTCGGCGATCTTCGCCAGCGCATCGAATCCATCCTCGGCGAGCAGCACCGTACAGCCTGCCTGGCCGAGGAAGATCTCGGCACTGCGGCGGATGGTGTTGCTGTCGTCGATGACCATCACCTTGAGTCCGGCAAGATCCATGCTTTCATTCCCTGGAAGTGCGAAGCGTCGAGGACGCAGGGGCGGGCCGCCGTCCGGCCACGAGGTGGGCGGCCGGATCCGTGTTCAGATCTCGACGAGTTCGAAGTCTTCCTTGCGCGCTCCGCATTCGGGGCAGGTCCAGTTCGGCGGTACGTCCTCCCAGCGCGTGCCGGGCGGAATGCCCTCATCGGGCAGGCCCGCGGCCTCGTCATAGATGAAACCGCAGATCAGACACATAAAAGTCTTGTACGACATATCGGCCACGAGGAAGACAACTTGAGAAGATAAACGGGAGGAGCGCTAGAATCGGCCCGATCTTACCGCATAGGCGCAAGCGCCCGGCAACGGCGCCCGCTCCCCGCCATGGCCATCGCCGTACCCGAGACCCCCCCCGTCGTGCTGTGCTTCGCCCCTGGAGACCCCACCGGCGGAGGGGGCCTGGTGTCCGACATCCTGACGCTGTCGAGCATGGGCTGCCATCCGCTGGCGGTGCAGACGGCCGGCATCGTGCGCGACACCCGCAACGTCGACGAGACCTGGCCGGCCGAGGGCGAGTTGCTGGTCGACCAGGCGCGCGCGGTGCTCGAGGACATCCCGGTGGCGGCATTCAAGATCGGCTTCTGTGGCAGCGTCGAGAACATCGCGCGCATCGCCGAGCTGGTGTCCGACTATCCCGAGGTGCCGCTGGTGCTGGAGCCGGCGCTGTACGCCGGCGCGCACTGGGTGGAAGAGGACTTCGTTGCCGCGCTGGCCGAGCTGGTCGTGCCGCAGACCACCCTGCTGGTGGCCGGGCGCCACGAACTGTGCCGCCTGGCCGTGATCGACGATGGCCGCTCCGCAGACGACGGTTTCGAGGACGAAGCCGGCGACGAGGGCAAGGCCGATGACGAGGCGACCAATACGGATCAGGCCGACGAGCGCATGGCAGGTGATGCATCCGACGTGCAGCAGGCGGTCGGACGCCTGCTGGAGAGGGGCACCGAATACGTGCTGCTGACCGGTGGCGGCGAGCATGGGCCGCAGGTGGTGAATCGACTTTTCGGCCGCGATGGACTGATTCGCACGGACGCCTGGGACCGTCTGCCCGGCCGCTATCTCGGTGCCGGTGCCACGCTGGCCGCGGCTGCGGCCGCGGCGCTGGCGCATGGCATGGCGATGCCCGAGGCGGTGCGCGAGGCGCAGGAGTTCGCGCAGCAGACGCTGCGCCACGCCTATCGTCCCGGCATGGGGCGTGCGGTGCCGGATCGCTTCTTCTGGGCGCGCGGCAAGGATGCGGGCGATGACTGATCGCTTCCCGCCGCAGCGTCTGCGCGGCCTTTACGCAATCACGCCCGACGAGGCCGACACCGCGCGCCTGCTGGCGCTGGCGGAGCGCGTGCTGCAGGGCAGGCCGGCGCTGCTGCAGTACCGCAACAAGTTCGCCTCGCCGACGCAGCGCCGCGAGCAGGCGCAGGGCTTGCTGGCGCTGTGCCGTGCGGCAGAGGTGCCGCTGCTGATCAACGACGATCTGGCGCTGGCGCTGGAGATCGGCGCCGACGGTGCGCACCTCGGCCGCGACGACGGCGACCCCGCCGCGGCACGCGAGACGCTCGGTCCCGGCCGCATCCTGGGCGTGACCTGCTACAGCGCATTCGAGCGCGCCCAGCACGGCGCCCGGGCCGGCGCCGACTACGTGGCCTTCGGCGCCATGTACGCGTCGCCGTCCAAACCGCAGGCGCCGCGTGCCCCCTTCGAGCTGCTGGCGCGTGCGCGGCGCGAGCTGCGGCTGCCGGTGGCGGCGATCGGCGGCATCACGCTCGACAATGCGGCACCGCTGATCGCCGCCGGCGCCGACCTGCTGGCGGTGATCAGCGACGTGTTCGCCGCCGCCGATCCGGCGGCACGCGCGACAGCCTACCGCCCGCTGTTCGGGTTGCCGGCCTGACGGCGCCGCATTTGGGGAAAGCCTGCGATCACCCTCAAGGTGGACCCCCGGCGGGGCGTGGAGTGACAATGCGGCCTTTCGTAACGCTCCGTACGCCAGGACGACTCATGAACAGCCGCAACGAAGCCCTTTTCCAGCGCGCGCAGCGCACCATTCCCGGTGGCGTCAATTCGCCTGTCCGCGCCTTCCGCTCGGTGGGCGGCACGCCGCGCTTCATCGACCGCGCCGAGGGCGCGCGCGTGTGGGATGCCGACGGCAAGGCCTACATCGACTATGTCGGTTCGTGGGGGCCGGCGATCACCGGCCACGCCCATCCGGCCATCGTCGAGGCGGTGCGCGAGGCGGCGCTGAAGGGGCTGTCCTTCGGCGCGCCGACCGAGAGCGAAGTCGACATGGCCGAACTCATTTGCCAACTGCTGCCGTCGGTGGAGATGGTGCGCCTGGTGAGCTCCGGCACCGAGGCGACAATGAGCGCGATCCGTTTGGCGCGCGGCTATACCGGCCGCGATGCGATCGTGAAGTTCGAGGGCTGCTATCACGGCCACGCCGACAGCCTGCTGGTGAAGGCGGGATCCGGCCTGCTGACCTTCGGTAACCCGTCCTCGGGCGGGGTGCCGGCCGACTTCGCCAAGCACACCATCGTGCTCGACTACAACGACCTCGAGCAGGTCGAGGCGGTGTTCAAGGCGCGCGGCGACGAGATCGCCGCCGTCATCGTCGAGCCGGTGGCCGGCAACATGAACCTGGTCAAGCCCGCCCCGGGCTTCCTCGAGGGGCTGCGCAGCCTGTGCACGCAGTACGGCGCGGTGCTGATCTTCGACGAGGTGATGACCGGTTTTCGCGTCGGTGCGCAGGGTGTGCAGGGTCTGTACGGCATCACCCCCGACCTGACCACGCTGGGCAAGGTGATCGGCGGCGGGATGCCGGTGGGCGCCTTCGGCGGCCGGCGCGACATCATGGAGAAGATCGCGCCGCTCGGCCCGGTCTACCAGGCCGGTACGCTGTCCGGCAGCCCGGTGGCGGTGGCGGCCGGCATGGCTTCGCTGAAGCTCACCCGCGAACCGGGCTTCTACGAAACCCTTGCCGCTCGCGCCCTGCGGCTGGTGAACGGACTGGAGGCGGCTGCGCGCGAGTCGGGCGTCATCTTCCGTGCGGACTCGATCGGCGGCATGTTCGGCGTCTATTTCAGCACCGCCGTGCCGGCTTCGTTCGCCGACGTGATGGCCTCCGACCGCGAGACCTTCAACCGCTTCTTCCACGCCATGCTCGAGGCGGGCCACTACTTCGCGCCGTCGGCTTTTGAGGCGGGCTTCGTGTCGGCCGCGCATGGCGAGGCCGAGATCGACGCCACGGTCGCCGCCGCGAAGGCGGTGTTCGCGACCCTGGCCTAGGCGGCCGAGGGGCGCGGCAAGCCTTGGCGCCGCGCCCTGAATCGCCTCTCTCCGGTCCTGGCGCGCCGATTGCTTTCCTGATTCGCCGCCGATTCTTGCCGAGCATCTGCGCACGCGTCGCCGCAGGTGGCGGCGCATGGCCATCGACGGGTGCTCGATTCCGCTCCGGTTTGCAACACATGCCCCAATCCGGAGCAGTGGGTCGTCCGCCGGGCCGGATCGGCTTGTGTGTCCACACCGGAACGGGCTGCAGCCCTCACAGGGCGCGTAGCCATCGATGAAATTGGTCGAGGGGAAACGGAATGAATTCGCCGCACGACGCGCACGCACGGCTTGCGCTTGCGTCCAGACACATCCCGTCCAGAGCGATGGCGGTGCGTAGTCCACGTGTGCTCATGGTGGCATGCCTGACGGCGCTGCCGGCGGCCGGTGCCGTTCGTGCCGCCGAGGAGCCGATCCGGCTCGCACCCACCGTGGTGGTCGGCACTACCCCGCTGCCTGGCATCGACATGCCCAGGGACCAGGTGCCGGCCAACGTGCAGGCGCTGGACAGCCGCAAGCTGCGCGCAGCGGGTGGCGTTTCGCTGGGCGAGGCGATGCAGCGCAGCCTGGGGGGGGTGACGGTCAACGAGATCCAGGGCAATCCCTACCAGGCCGACGTCAACTACCGCGGCTTCACGGTGTCGCCCTTGCTCGGCACGCCGCAGGGGCTGTCGGTCTATCTGGATGGCGTACGCGTCAACGAAGGCTTCGGCGATGTCGTGAACTGGGATCTGATCCCCAAGGGCGCGATCGCTTCGCTCATGGTGGTGCCGGGCTCGAACCCGCTCTACGGTCTCAACACGCTGGGCGGCGCGCTGGCGCTGCAGACCAAGCGCGGCGACACGCACCCCGGCACCGAGATCGAGGCCGAGATCGGCTCATTTCAGCGCCGCACGCTCGGCGTCCAGCACGGTGGCAGCAAGGATGCGCTGAACTGGTTCGTGTCCGCCGAAGGAATGAAGGAGGACGGCTGGCGCGACCGTTCGCCGTCCGAGGTGGGGCAGTTCTTCGGCCGGCTGGGCTGGAAGTCGGCTGGCACGGATCTGTCGATGAGCCTGATCCACGCCGACACCGACCTGATCGGCAACGGTCTGGTGCCGGAAAGTCTGCGCCGGCAACGTGACGAGGCGATCTTCACCCACCCCGACCAGACCCGCAACCGCATGAGCATGCTGACGCTCGTGGGCACGCACTGGCTCAGCGACGTCGATCAACTGTCGGCCTCGGCCTATGTGCGGCGCACGCGCACGCGCACGCTGAACGGCGACGGCAACGACGATTTCGAGGACGAGGTGGAGCTCGATCCCGCCTTCGACCTGAACGGCGTGCTCAACCGCAGCGCCACCGACCAGCGTGCCCACGGCGTCGCGGTGCAATGGACCCGCTTCGCCGGCGCGCATCAGTTCGCCATCGGCGCCTCGCACGATCGCACGCACGCCGGCTTCCGTCAGACTGCGCAGGAAGGCCGCCTGACGGCGAGTCGCGGCGTGACGCCGGCCGCGGACGAGGAGTTGGAGAACAGTCTGTCGGGCCGTACACGAACCAGCTCGATCCACGTCACCGACAGCGTGGCGCTGAGCCCCTCCGTGCAGCTCACCGGCGCGCTGCGCTACAACCGCACGCGCGTCATCAACCGCGACCGGCTCAATCCCGGCGTGCCCGACAACCTCGACGGCGACTATACCTATCACAAGCTCAACCCCGCGCTCGGCCTCACCTGGCAGGCCTCGCCGGCGCTCACGGTGTATGGCGGCTTCAGCCAGGGCAACCGCGCGCCGACGCCGATCGAGCTGGGCTGTGCCAACCCCGAGAAACCCTGCACCCTGCCCAACGCGCTCGCGTCCGACCCCTTCCTCGAACAGGTGGTAGCGCGCACCTTAGAACTGGGCGTGCGCGGCCGGCTGGCCGGCGAGCTGCAATGGAACGCCGGCGTGTTCCGCACCACCAACCGCGACGACATCCTGTTCGTCGGCACCTCCACCAGCGCCGGCTACTTCACCAACTTCGGCAAGACGCGGCGCCAGGGCGTCGAACTGGGCATCGGCGGCAGCAGCGGCGCCTTCGACTGGCAGCTCGACTACAACTGGCTGCACGCTACCTTCCAGTCCTCGGCCTGCATCGTTGCGGAGAACAACAGCACCGCCAATACCGACGCGTCGTGCGGCGAAGACCAGATCCGCGTCGGCCGCGGCGACCGCATCCCCGGTCTGCCCGAGCACGGCCTGAAGCTGGCGCTGAGCTGGCGTGCAAGCGAGGACCTGCGCGTGGGCGCGGGGCTGGTTGCGTATTCGGGCCAGTACGTTCGTGGCAACGAGAACAACCGCCACGAGGCCAACGACGAGTTCCACGGTCGCGGTGAACTGCCCGGCTATGCCGTGGTGAATCTGAGTGCGGACTATCGCCTGGGTGGGGGGTGGACGCTGTTCGGCCGCGTCGACAACGTCTTCGATCAACGCTACGCGACGGCGGGGGCCTTGGCCGAAAATCCCTTTACCGGCCCGGGCAACGCCTTCGAGTCCGATCCCGACGAGTGGCGCAGCGAGCAGTTCGTCGCCCCGGGTGCGCCGCGTGCGGCCTGGGTCGGGCTGCGCTACGCCTGGGAGCGCTGAACCGGAACGGCGCGCGGCGCCGCGGTCTGCGGCGCCGTGGTCACAACAGGAACAGCGTCGCCAGCCCGAGGAAGATGAAGAAGCCGCCCGAATCGGTGAGCGCGGTGATCATCACCGAGCCGCCCATCGCCGGGACGGCGCCCAGGCGCTGGCGCAGCATCGGGATCAGCACGCCGGCGCTGGCGGCGAGCAGCAGGTTCAGGGTCATCGCCGCGGTCATCACCGCGCCGAGCGAGGCGCTGTCGTACAGTACCCAGGCGAGCACGCCGAGCAGCCCGCCCCACACGAGGCCATTGACGAGGGCGACGCAGAGTTCCTTCCTGAGCAGGCGCTGCATCGCCGATGGCTCGACCTGGCCCATCGCGATCGCGCGCACGATCATGGTGATGGTCTGGTTGCCGGAGTTGCCGCCGATGCCGGCGACGATGGGCATCAGCGCCGCGAGCGCGACCAGCTTTTCGATCGAGCCCTCGAACATGCCGATCACGCGCGACGCGACGAAGGCGGTGACGAGGTTCGCCGCCAGCCAGGCCCAGCGGTTCTTCACCGAGTCCCACACCGAGGCGAAGATGTCTTCTTCCTCGCGCAGACCGGCGTGGCTCAGGATCTCGGCCTCGGATTCCTCGCGGATGTAGTCCACCACGTCGGCCACCGTGACCCGGCCGATCAGGCGCTTGTCGTGGTCGATCACCGGCGCCGACACCAGGTCGTAGCGCTCGAAGGCCTGCGCGGCCTCGCCGGCGTCGTCCTCCGGCGTGAAGCTGATCACGGGCTCGCGCCGCATCACGTCGGCGACCCGCGTTTCCGGGTCGGTGATCAGCAGCGACTCGAGCGTCAGGATGCCCTGCAGATGATCGTCGCGGTCGATGACGAAGAGCTTGTCGGTGTGGTCCGGCAGGTCGTCGAACAGGCGCAGGTAGCGCAGCACGACTTCGAGGCTGACGTCCTCGCGCACGGTCACCATGTCGAAGTCCATCAGCGCGCCGACCGAGTCCTCCGGATAGGACATCGCCGCGCGCAGTTGTTCGCGGCCCTCGCTGTCGAGCGACTGGAAGACGTCCTGGATGACCTCGGGCGGCAGGTCGGGCGCGAGGTCGGCGAGCTCGTCGGCGTCGAGCGTCTCCGCTGCCGCCTTCAGCTCTTCCGGCGCCATCGTCTCGATCAGCGATTCGCGGACCGCATCCGAGACCTCGAGCAGGATCTCGCCGTCGCGTTCGGCCTTGACCAGGTCCCAAACGTACAGGCGCTGCTCGGGCGGCAGCGCTTCGAGGATGTAGGCGATGTCGGCCGGATGCAGCTCGTCGAGCTTGGCGCGCAGACCGGCCTCGTGCTGCTTGTGTACGAGGTTCTCGACCAGCTCGTGGCGCGGCATGTCCTGGCGATGCACCAGGTCCTCCACCACCTTCTGACGCGCGAGCAGCGCCTGCACTTCGCGCAGGTGCTGCTGGACGTCGTCGGCGTGGCGTTCCTCTTCCTGGGTCATCGCGCAGCGGTCTGGGTGGTCGGCGAAACCGGAATTCTACGGGCTTGGTGCGCTGCACGCGACCCCGGGCCGCGTTCGCGCGCGTGCTTCGGACGCGCGGCTGCTGTGCTGCAGCAAGATGGCGTGTGGCGATCGCGCCGTGAGCCGGTTCAGGGCACCTGCGAGTAGACCATGCGGCGGCGGATGCGCTCCGCGTGTGCGGCCAGGCGCGGGCCGAAGCTGCGTTCGTAGCGGCGTGGATTGGGCAGCATCACCGCCAGCCGCGCCGCTTCGGCCGGGCCCAGCCGGCTGGCCGGAACGCCGTAATAGCGCCGTGCCGCGGCCTCGGCGCCGAACACGCCCTCGCCCCATTCGACGACGTTGAGATAGACCTCGAGGATGCGGCGCTTGCTCCAGAGTTGCTCGATCATCACCGTGATCACCGCCTCCTGCGCCTTGCGCAGGTAGCTGCGCGAGGGTGACAGGAACAGGTTCTTCGCCAGTTGCTGGCTGATCGTCGAGCCGCCGGCCACGGCGCGGCCCTTCTTCTCGTTCTTTTCCAGCGCGCGCTCGATGCCCTCCCAGTCGAAACCCTCGTGGTCGACGAAGCTGTCGTCTTCGGCGGCAATGACCGCGCGCTTCAGGTGCACCGAGATCCGTTCGTAGGGTACCCACTCATGACGCAACTGCGCATCGGGGGTCTTGTCGCGCAGTTCGGCGAGGCGCAGTCGCATGAAGCTTGTGCTGCCGGGGTCGAAGCGGCTCCACCAGATCACCTGGGTGAGCAGCGCGATCTGCCACACGATCAGCAGCGCGAGCGCGATCGCCAGGCCGCGGCCGATCCAGCGCAGCACCGTGCTCACGTCCGGGCTCCGCCGCGGCCGCCGATGACCGACGGGTTCAATTCGCCCTCACCTCGTCGGCGTTGGTGAACGTCCAGGTGCGCGTGATCTCGATCAGATCGGTGTCGCGTCGGATGTCGGGCGGGAAGGGGGCGTAGGGCGCCGCCATCCTCACGATGCGCACCGCCGCCTCGTCGAGCACCTTGTGTCCCGAACTGCGATGCACGCCGACACGCTCCACCGAACCGTCGGCGCGAATGGTCACCGACAGCAGCAGGCTGCCGTACATCCGGCCGCGCGCGGCATCGGGATAGTTGAGGGTGCCGATGCGCTCGACCTTCTGACGCCAGTCCTCCACATATTGCGCGAAGCGGTATTCCCTGGCGCGGGCGCCGATGAACTGCGTGCGCGGGCGGCGGGCGAGTTCGTCGAGATTGCGGTCGATCTGCGATTCCAGGCGCGCGACGGCGGCGGCACTGTCGAGCAGGTCGAGGCCGCTGACGGCCGGTGTCGGCGCGGGTTGCTCCACCTGCTGCGGCCGGCTGCTCACCGCCGCCGTGGCCTTGTCGCGCGTCAGCACCTGCTGCTGCGGCTGCGCGGGCTGAGTTTGCCTGCGCTTCTGCTCGACGAGCGCATCGCCGTCGCGACGTGCGTTCTGTGGCGGCAGCGGGGACTTGGGGCGCACCGTCTGCTCGCTGGTGCCGCCGCCGGCGAGGTTGGCCTGGGCCAGCACTTCGGCCCTGTCCGGGGCTTTCGCGTGGCGGGCATTGACCAGCACGACTTCGAGGCCGCGATCGCGCACCGGCTTGCCCTCGGGCAGGCGGAACTGCAGGCTCAGGATGAAGGCGTGTGCGGCCAGCGAAATCGCCAGTGCGATGCCCAGCCTGCGGCTGACCAGGCGGCCGCGCCCCCCCGCACGCCATGTGCCGGTCGGGGTCGAGAAGGCGGGCACGGCCACGCGCATCGCAGGCTCAGCCGGCGTACTCGGTGTCGGCCGGCGCCTGCGGCTCGGACAGGATCTGCAGGAAGCGCGCCTCGACCTCGACGTCGAACAGGTCGGTGTGCTCGACGTTCAGCTTCACCCGGCTGCCGGGCATCTGCAGAGGCATCGATGGTACCTTGAACACCAGCGGAATCGGCTCCAGCCGCACCACGTTCTCGCGCAGCACAGTGGCCTCCACCGGTCCGAGCCCGTGCTGGCGCAGCCAGCGCACGCACCAGTAGCGCTCCATCTGGCGCTGGAACTCGGCGTACTCCGCATAGGTAAGCTCGAAGTCACGCAGCGCCGCCATCAGCTCGGCCGACCTCGGTGCGAAGGCGGGTTCGGTTCCGTGCAGCACCGATACGATCTGCCACTGGTTGACCAGGTCCACATAGCGTCGCAGCGGCGAGCTCGACCAGGCATAGCAGTCCACGCCCAGCCCCTCGTGCGGCGCGGCGACAGTGGTCATGCGCACTTTGCCGCCGCCCTGGGCCCGGTACAGGCCCGGCACGCCGGCCTCATCGAGCAGCCGGCCCCAGGTGGCGTTGGCGTGGATCATCAGCTCGGCCACCAGCTTGTCCATCGGCGATCCGCGCAGGCGGCGGCCGATGCTGACGTGGCCGGGGCCGTCGGCGGTGGGCTTCGTCCAGTCGACGCTGAAGCTGTAGTCGATGCGGTCCTCGTTGCCGGCGGCCTTGCCGCGGCCGGCCTCGAGCACGGTGGCGAGATCCCACAAGACGGTGAGCTCGCGTTTCCACGGGAAGTCCGGACCGCCCTCATGTACCGTGAGATCGTTGAACACCGGCTCGATGTCGTGGTGGCGCAGGTTGGCGACGATGGGCACGCGCTCGACGCGGGACTCCTCGCCGACGATGGCCAGGCCGGAAGTGACGTCCAGGTACAGCGACACCGCCGGGCAGTCGCGGCCTTCGGCGAGCGTGAACGCATGGACCACCTCGTCGGGCAGCATGGTGATCTTGTTGCCCGGCATGTAAACGGTGGACAGGCGGCGGCGCGCGATCGTGTCGAGCGCGGAGCCGCGCGCGAAGCCCAGCGCCGGCGCGGCGATGTGGATGCCGATGCGCCAGCCGCCGTCGGGCCGTGGCGTCACCGAGAAGGCGTCGTCGATCTCGGTGGTCGAGGCGTCGTCGATCGAGAACGCGGCGACGTCGGCCCGCGGCAGGTCGGCGGGCTCGATCGGCGGATCGTAGGCGGGGAAGGTCGGGCCGTCGGGAAACTGGTCGAACAGGAAGCGGTTGTAGTGGAAGTCGTAGCTCGACGCCAGTGCGCCGCACTTCAGCAGCAGCCGCGGCGCCGACAGGCCGCTGTCCACGCAGGCCGCTTCCAGCGCCTTGATCTCGAGCCGGTTGCGGTCGGGCCGATACAGCGCCTGCGGCAGCAGGGCGGCGAGCTCCGGCGGCATGCGGCCTTCCACCAGTTCGCCGCGCATGTGCTCGATCGCGGCGGCCTGCTGCTTTTTCTTCTCCAGCCCGGCAAGCGCGGCCTGCAGGATGTCCGCCGGCGCCTTGCGAAAGCGCCCCTTGCCCTTGCGGTGAAACCAGATCGGCGCCGAATGCAGGCGCAACAGCACGGTGGCGGCCTCCACCGCCGACGGTGGGCGGCCGTGGTAGTCGGCGGCGAACTCGCCGAAGCCGAACTCGTCGTCGCCGCACACTTCCCACAGGAACTCAAGGTCCAGCTCTTCGGCGCCGGTTTCGGCGCGTGTCAGCAGGTCGGCAGGGGCGGGCTCGCGGAAGTTCAGCAGCACGTTCGCGCGCTTGAGCTTGACCCGCTTGCCGTGGGTGGTTTCCACCTGCAGCGTGGCATCGTTATCAGCGAGGATCGTTCCGGCCTTGAAGGCTCCGTCCTCTTCGAACAGCACGAACATCGGCATCCGCCAGTGAGAAGCGAGCTCCGTAGTCTACTGGATTCGGATGCCCGGCGAGGTTTCGGTTCGTGAGCGGCGCTCCGCGGTCGGCTGCGCTCAGGTGGTGGATCGTGCCGCGCGCAGCATGTCCACCGAGTAGATCGCCAGTGCGAGCCAGATCAGCACGAAGCCGACCAACTGCCCGCTGTCGAAGGGTTCGCGGAACACCAGCACGGCGAGCAGGAAGTTCAGGCTGGGGGCGATGAACTGCAGGAAGCCGACGGTGGCCAGTGGCAGTCGCTTGGCGCCGACCGCGAACAGCGCCAGCGGCACAGCGGTCAGCACGCCGGCCAGCGGCAGCATGGCATCGACATGCAGCGAGGAGCCGAAGACCATCTTGCCGCTCTGCATCAGCCAGGCGAGCCAGGCGAGGGCGAGCGGTGCGGTGATCACCGTCTCGATGAACAGGCCGCCGAT
Organism: Betaproteobacteria bacterium; assembly: GCA_004295105.1. Lineage (GTDB taxonomy): Bacteria > Pseudomonadota > Gammaproteobacteria > Burkholderiales > Rhodocyclaceae > Thauera. The sequence continues at coordinate 29,799 of SHNC01000189.1, forward strand.
CGCGTCTACCGGCGCACGCTTGCGCAGCAAGCCGTAGACGCCGAAGGTGCCGGCCAGGAAGAGCGGAATCCACGGCGCGCTGCCGACCTGCCATACACGCCATGCCACGCCGGCCACCGCGACGCCGAGCGCCGCCCGTTGCAGCGGCCGCAGCCGTTCGCCGAGGAACAGCCAGCCCAGCAACACGCTGACCAGCGGGTTGATGAAATAGCCCAGGCTGGCCTCGATCAGGCGGCCGGCGTCGATCGACCACAGGAACACGACCCAGTTGCTGCCGGTCAGCAGGGCGGTGATCGCCAGCAGGCCGAACAGGCGCGGCTGCCGGCGGATCGCCCAGATGCCGCGGAAGCCGCCGGTCGACGGCACCAGCGCGAGCAGGCCGGCGAGAAAGACGACCGACCATAGCACGCGGTGGGCGACGATCTCGAACGGCGGCACGCTGCCGACGGCGCGGAAGTACAGCGGCGCCAGCCCCCACACGGTGAAGGCGGTCAGTGCGGCGAGGGTGCCCTGCCGAAGCTGGGTCGGCGCCGGGGAGGGAGCGGACATCCGCTGCTGCCTCAGGCCACCGGCGCCAGGCCGGCGAAGGCGATCAGTTCGTCGAGGTAGTCTTCCCAGCGGGTGAAGCTGTGGTCGCCGCCTTTCAGCACCGTCTGGCGCGCGCCGGCGTACTTGGCGACGGCGTGGCGATAGTCGAGCACTTCGTCGCCGGTCTCGACCAGCAGCCAGTAGCGCTCCGGCCGGGTGATCGCCGGCACCTCGAGCGCGCGCAGTTCGGCGATGTGCGTTTCGGTGAACTGGAAGCGCTCGCCGGTGTACATGTTGGTCTGCTCGCCGACGTAGGCGCCCAGCTCCAGCGGCGCGACGATCGCCGGATTCACCAGCGCGGCACGCAGGCCGTGGCGTTCGGCGAGCCAGGTGGCGTAGTAGCCGCCCAGTGAACTGCCGACCAGCGTCGCCTCGACGCCTCGCGCCCGGCAGCTTGCGAGTTGCGCCTCGATCAACGCGATCGCCGCACGCGGCGACGGCGGCAGTTGCTCGCACCAGAAGGCGTGGCCGAGCGCGCGCGCCTGCATGCGGTGCATGAGCGCCTGCGCCTTGATCGACGCGGGAGCGGAACGGAAACCGTGCAGGTAGACGATCATGGCGTGCTCCAGTCGACCATGCCCAGCTTCCACGTCGCCAGCACGACGAGGCCGAACACGATGCGGTACCAGGCGAAGGCGATGAAGGTGTGGTTGGAGATGAAGCGGATGAAGCCCTTCACTGCCCACATCGCGGCGAAAAAGGAGGCGACGAAGCCCACCGCGAACACCGGCAGGTCGGCCGCGTGCAGCAGCGACCAGTTCTTGTACAGATCATAGACGGTGGCCGCGAACATGGTCGGGATGGCGAGGAAGAACGAGAACTCCGCCGCCGTCTTGCGCGACAGGCCGAAGATCACGCCGCCGATGATGGTCGCCCCCGAGCGCGACGTGCCGGGAATCATCGCCAGCGCCTGGGCGAAGCCCACTTTCAACGCATCGCCCCAGCCCAGTCCGTCGATCGAGGTCACGCGCGGGTGATAGCTGCGCTTTTCCACGTACAGGATGATGAAGCCGCCGACGATCAGCGCGGTGGCCACCGTGATCGGGTTGAACAGCACGCCCTTGATGTACGAGTGGAACATCAGGCCGAGCACGGCCGCCGGCAGGAAGCCGACGAAGAGCAGGCCGACGAAGCGCTGTGCGTTGCGTTCGCGCGGCAGATCGACGGCGACCTTGATCAGCCGCTCGCGGTAGTCCCAGCACACGGCGAGGATGGCGGCGAGCTGGATGACGATCTTGAATACCTTGCTGGCGTCGTCGTTGTAGCCGAGCAGGTCGCCGAGGATGATCAGGTGCCCGGTCGAAGAGATCGGCAGGAATTCGGTCAGCCCTTCGACGATGCCGAGGACGAGTGCGATCAGGAGGAGGGAGAGGTCCATGCGGCGACGGGCGGGTTGGAAAAGGCGAGGATTATAGCGGTCGCGGTGTTGCACTGCGGCGAATCAGGGCAGTAGAACGTCGCGTTGCCAGCATGGTGTGAGCATGCAGACTGGTAGGTCAGGCGATGGGGGATGGGTGTAGCGGATGAGCACTGTCCGAGTCCCGAGCGCAGCGAGGTCGAGTTGCGCAGGACGCGGAGCGCATCCCCCGCCGCCTGACCGGATTCCCGGCACCTCCCCTCAGGCCGTCAATAGTTCGAGCCGCGTCAGCCACATCATCGCCGCCTCCCGACTGTCGCCGCACATCTCGCGCGAAGGCTGCAGGCTGCCGCACACCGCCGGCCGGCGCGGGTCGCCGAACAGCCGGCAGAAGTCGTGCTCGTCGAGCTGGATGCAGCGCACCCCCGCGGGCTTGCCGTTCGGCATGCCGGGAATGGGTGAGGAGATCGACGGCGCGATGCAGCAGGCAGCGCAGCCCGGGCGGCAGTCCAAGTTCGCTTCCGGCATCAGGTCGCGGCCTCGCTGTCCCACCAGGCGAGCACACGGTCGAGTTGCGCCGGCAGCAGGCCCTCGTCGTCGCCGCTGAAGGCCCGCCAGTCGGCGAGGAAGCGCTCGGCGATGGCGGTCAGCACCGGCACGCCGGCAGCCACCGCCTGCGCCATGTCGTCGCGCAGGCCGCTGCCTGCGGCTTCCTGGGCGCCGAACTTGTTGATGATGACCAGATCGACGCGGTGCTCCACCGCCTCGCGGATCGCCACCGCGCCGCGGGCCAGCGCATCGGGGTCGAGCCGGCATGCCACCGAACCGCTGCCGAGCGCCTGCGACAGGCCGAAGCGCTCGCCAGTCTCGAGGTTCTCGAGCTGCATGCCGCAGGCCGCATCGCCTTGCGCCGGCAGCGCATGCTGGATCACCCCGCCCAGGCGAACGCCGCGGGCGACGAGCGTGCGCGCCACGCGCTCGAGCAGGGCTTCGATGTCGTCGTCGGCGCCGTAGGTGATCGCGGCGATGGGCGGATTGGGCATGGTTCGCAGCAGCAGCGGAGGCGCCGTATTGTCGCACCTGCGCTGCAACAAAGGGATAATGCGCCCCTCGATCAAACGATTCAGACCGATGCGGGTTGAACACGACAGCAGGCGCAACGCGGTTGCTCCACCCTTCGACGACTGCCTGAGCGCCGACCGGCCGCGGCTGCGGCGCATGGCGCGCGACCTGCGCCGCCCGGCGGGTGGGCGCGAGGAGGTGCGTGCCGGTGAACGGCGTGCGCGGCTGCAGGCGGACTTCGAGGCGCTGCTCGAACGTTCGCGTGCCGCGCTCGCTGCGCGCCTCGCTGCGCTGCCCACGCCCGATTTCCCCGCCGAGCTGCCGGTCTCGGGCCGGCGCGACGAGATCGCCGCCGCGCTCTCCGCGCACCAGGTCATCATCGTCTGTGGCGAGACCGGCTCGGGCAAGACGACCCAGTTGCCCAAGATCTGCCTCGCGCTCGGCCGCGGTGCTGCAGGCCTCATCGGCCACACCCAGCCGCGCCGGCTGGCGGCGCGCGCCACGGCCAGTCGCATCGCGCAGGAGCTGAACAACCCGCTCGGTCAGGCGGTGGGCTACAAGATCCGCTTCACCGACAAGCTGAGCGCGTCCAGCCACATCAAGCTGATGACCGACGGCATCCTGCTCGCGGAGACGCAGACGGACCCGTTGCTCGCCGCCTACGACACGATCATCATCGACGAGGCGCACGAACGCAGCCTCAACATCGACTTCCTGCTCGGCTACCTGCGCACACTGCTGCCGAGGCGCCCCGACCTCAAGCTGATCGTCACTTCGGCCACGCTCGACGCCGAGCGTTTCGCCCGGCATTTCGCCGATGCGGCCGGGCGTCCGGCACCGGTGATCGAGGTCTCCGGCCGGCTGTATCCGATCGAGATGCGCTGGCGACCGGTGGAGTCCGATGACGAGCCGGCGCCGGGGCGCGCCGACGAGCGGACTCAGCAGCGGAAAGAGCGCGAGCGCGGCCGCGACCTGCTCGACGCGCTGGTGGACGCGGTGGACGAGGCGCAGCGCTGCGGACCGGGCGACGTGCTGGTATTCCTGCCCGGCGAGCGCGAGATCCGCGAGGCCGCCGAGGCCCTGAGGAAGGCGCACCACCTGCCCGGCACCGAGATCCTGCCGCTGTTCGCGCGCCAGTCGGCGCAGGAGCAGGCGCGGGTGTTCGCGCCGTCGGGCGGTCGGCGCGTGGTGCTGTCGACCAACGTCGCCGAGACTTCGCTGACCGTGCCCGGCATTCGCTACGTCGTCGATACCGGACTGGCGCGGGTCAAGCGCTATTCGCCGCGCAACAAGGTCGAGCAACTGCATATCAAAAAGGTCGCGCAGTCGGCGGCGCAGCAGCGGGCCGGGCGCTGCGGCCGGGTGATGGACGGCATCTGCTTCCGGCTGTACGACGAGGACGACTTCGCGAAGCGGCCGGCGCACACCGATCCCGAGATCCTGCGTTCGTCGCTGGCCGGCGTGATCCTGCGCATGAAGTCGCTGAAGCTGGGTGCCGTCGAGGACTTCCCCTTCATCGATGCGCCGGGCTCGCGGCTGATCGGCGACGGCTATGCGCTGCTCACCGAACTGGGCGCCGTCACCGATGACGAGGTGCGCGAGCTGACGCCGATCGGCCGAGAGCTGGGCAAGCTGCCGCTCGACCCGAAGATCGGGCGCATGATCCTCGCCGCGCGCGACCGCGGCTGCCTCGCCGAGATGCTGGTGATCGCCGCTGCGCTGTCGGTGCAGGATCCACGCGAACGTCCGCAGGACAGCCCCGGCGCGGCCGACCAGGCGCATGCGAAGTTCCGCGGCGGCGAGCAGGACCAGCGCTCGGAGTTCCTGTGGTACCTGCATCTGTGGAAGGCGTGGGACGAGGTGCAGCGCCACGAGTCGGGCAGCAAGCAGAAGGCCTGGTGCAAGAAGCACTTCCTGTCGTACATGCGCATGCGCGAGTGGCGCGACGTCCATGCCCAACTGCACGTGCTGTGCGCCGAGCATGGCTGGAAGGAGAACGAGCAGCCGGCCAATTACGAGACCATCCACAAGGCACTGCTGTCCGGCCTGCTCGGTCACATCGGCTGCAAGGTGGAGGACGGAGAGCAGGCAAACCGGGGCTCTCAGGCGGGCAGCTATCTGGGCGCGCGCGGTATCAAGTTCTGGCCGCATCCCGGCTCGGCGCTGGCGAAGAAGGCCGGCAAGTGGATCATGGCTGCCGAGCTTGTCGAGACCACCCGGCTGTTCGGTCGCTGCATCGCGCGCATCGAGCCCGAATGGGTAGAGGAGGTCGGCGCCCACCTGCTCAAGCGAGCGGTGTTCGAGCCGCACTGGTCGAAGAGCGCCGGCAGCGTGCGCGCCTGGGAGCGCGGCACGGTGCATGGCCTGGTGTTGTACCCGCGGCGCGGCATCGCCTACCGCGATACCGACCCGAAGCTGTGCCGCGAGCTCTTCATCCGTGAAGGCCTGGTGGCTGGGGAAATCGCCGAGGGGCCGGCGCGCGCGATGTCCTTCTTTACCCACAACCAGCGCTTGGTGGCGGAGATAGAGCGCATCGAGCACAAGTCGCGCCGGCCCGATGTGCTGGTCGATGAGACGCTGATCGAGGCCTTCTACGACAGCAAGATCCCCGCGGACGTGCTCGACCTCGCGTCTTTCGACACCTGGCGCAAGCCTGCCGAAAAGGCCGATCCGAAGCTGCTGTACCTGACGCGCGACCAGTTGATGCGTCACGACGCCGAAGGCGTGACCACCGACCGCTTTCCGACCCGCTTCGAGGTCCTCGGCCAGAAGCTGACGCTTGGCTACCTGCACCAGCCCGGAGAGGCGGACGACGGCGTCACGATGAGCGTGCCACTGGCGATGATCAATCAGGTGCCGGCCAATCGCTGCGAGTGGCTGGTACCCGGCCTGCTGGAGGAGAAGGTCACGGCCCTGCTGAAGACGGTGCCGCAGAAGCACCGCCACCGACTGCAACCCATGGCCGACAGTGCGGCCGCCTTCATGGCCGCGTTCGAAGCTGGCGAGTTCGACACCGACGAGCCGCTGCTGAAGGCGCTGCAGCGCTTCGTGGAGGATCGCGTGCAGTTGAAGCTGCCGCTCGAGAGCTTCCGCACGGAGAACCTGAAGCCGCACTGCTTCATGAACTTTCGCGTCATCGACGAACACGGTCGCATGCTTGGGCAATCGCGCAACCTTGCCGAACTGCGCGCGCGCTTCCGCGAGCAGGTCGCGGCGCGCTTCAGTGGGGCGAAGATCGGCGGTGTGCTCGCCGCTGCGATGTCGCAGGCTGGGGCTGAGGCGATGCCGGCGCCGGTGAAGCCGGCACCGTCGGGCAGGCAGGCGGCCAAGGACGATGGCGAGGGCAGGCGGGCCGGTACGGCAGGGCGTGGCGCCGAGGCGAGGGTGGCCACGGAACGCGACACCGCTGCTGCGTCATTGGCAGGTTTCACCTCCTGGTCGTTCGGCCGCTTGCCGGAGCTGCTCGAGGTGAGGGTTGCCGGCCGCGACGTGATCGGCTTTCCTGCGTTGCACGATGACGGCGACAGCGTGTCGTTGCGCCCCTACGACACGCCAGAGGAGGCGGCGCGGATTCACCGCAGGGGCCTGGCGCGACTGTTCGCGCTGAACCTGAAGGATCAGGTGCGGGCCATCGAAAAGCTACCGGGGCTGCGCGAGCTCGCGCTGCAGTACATGAGCTTCGGCACCGAGGCGGAGCTGAAGGCGCGGCTGGTGGAGGCGACGCTGACGCGTTGCTGTCTGTTGGCGCCGCTGCCGGCCGATGCCGACAACTTTGCCCGCCGCTGCGCCGAGGCCAAACCGCGCGTGACGCTGGTGGCGCAGGAGTTCGTCCGGCTGGCCGGGCAACTGCTCTCCGAGCACGCCGGCCTGCAGAAGCGTCTGGCCGGCCTGAAGTCCGTGCCGGAACTTGTCGCCGACATGCAGGGCCAGCTCGCCGCATTGTTGCCCGGCGATTTCCTGACCGCCTTCGCTTGGGAGCGCCTGTCCCATTTTCCCCGCTACCTCAAGGCGGCAGCGGTGCGCCTCGACAAGTTCCGCAACAATCCGGCGCGCGATGCGCAGTTGATGGCCGACTGGAAGGGGCTGGCTCAGGCCTGGGAGCGCGAACACGCGAGCAAGCGCCGGGCAGGCGTCACCGATCCCTTCATTGACGAATTCCGCTGGTTGCTCGAGGAACTGCGTGTGGGGCTTTATGCGCAGGAACTCAAGACACCGATCCCGGTGTCCGTGAAGCGCCTGCAGAAGATCTGGGATAGCCGGCCGCGGTAAGACCGGGCCGGCAGATTGCGGATCAGCGCAGCGGAATCACCAGCGGCGGAATGTCGACACCGACGACGATGGCGGGGGAGCGGCTGTAGCGGTAAGTCCGCACCGGTTCGTTGTAGTAGTAGTTCTGCACGACCGGCGGGTCGTAGTAATAGCTCGGACGCTCGCGGACGATCACGCGTTCGCGGATCACGGTTGGGCCCCTGTCGTAGTCGCGGTAGACACGGTGATGGTGGTGATGGTGGTGATGCTTGTAGTGACCCCAGCCGCGGCCGGGGCCGTCCCGGTCTCCCCGGTCGGCGTGTGCAGCGGTGGCAGCGAGGAGGCTGCCGCACAGCAGGGCGGCAAGCATCGTGCGGACATGGGTGGCTTTCATGGTCTGCCTCTTTGTCGGTTGTTCTTCGATCTGGGCGAAGCCCTGATGAGCCGATCATAGGCGAAGCGCCGGCGGTGCAGCCTGCGGAGAGTGTAAGCAGGATTTTGTAACCGGCCCGGGCGGTGGGTGTCGCTTCCAGTGCCTGTCGTGATGATGTTCTGCTTTGATTATCCTGAGTTTCTTGCTAAACTCCCGCCCCTTCCCTTGCTCCACCGGAATCGCATGCCGGGGGGCTGTTTCAATCAACCGCAAGGAGTTTGCATGCGACATTACGAAATCGTATTCATCGTCCATCCGGACCAGTCGGAACAGGTCCCGGCGATGATCGAGCGTTACAAGACGCTCGTGACCGGCCGCAGCGGCCAGATTCACCGCCTGGAGGATTGGGGCCGCCGCCAGATGGCCTACCCGATCCAGAAGGTGCACAAGGCCCACTATGTGCTGATGAACATCGAGTGCGACGGCGAGACGCTGGCCGAACTCGAGCACGCCTTCAAGTTCAACGATGCCGTGCTGCGCCACCTCACCATCAAGATGAAGAAGGCGGTGACCACGCCTTCGCCGATGATGAAGGAAGAAAAGTCGCGGTCGCTGAGCACGTCGGCCGACGAAGCGAAGCCGGCCGCCGAAGCTGCCGTCTGATTTGCCTGAACCGGGCTTGAACGAGCTGCGCCTCGACGCGTGCGTGGCTGAGTTGTTACCGCTGCGTCTAACGCCTGCCGGTGTGCCAGTCGTCAGTTGCGTGCTGGCACATGAATCGAAACAGATCGAAGCGGGGCTTGCCCGCGATGTTTCGGTGGAAGTGCAGGCGGTGGCCGTCGGTGAGCTTGCCGGTGTTCTCGCAGCGGCCTCGCCGGGAATTAAGGTGATGATCACCGGATTCCTCGCCGCGAAGAGCCTGCGCAGTCGCCGCCCGGTCGTGCATCTGAACACAATCGAATTTCTGGAAGGAAACTGAAATGGCTTTCAAGCCCAAGTCCAAGTTCAAGAAGAAGGATGATCGCGGCGGTCGTGGTCTTTTCAAACGTCGCAAGTTCTGCCGCTTCACGGCGGAGAAGATCGAGGAAGTCGATTACAAGGACGTTGAGATCCTGAAGGACTTCATCACCGAAAACGCCAAGATCATGCCGGCGCGCATCACCGGAACCAAGGCCGGCTACCAGCGCCAGTTGTCGGTTGCCGTCAAGCGCGCCCGCTTCCTGGCCCTGATGCCTTACACCGACCTGCACCAGTAAGAGAGGATAGACGTCATGCAGATCATTCTTCTCGACAAGGTGGTGAACCTCGGTGGCCTGGGCGACGTGGTCAAGGTCAAGGACGGCTACGCCCGCAACTACCTGATCCCGCAGGGCAAGGCCAAGCGCGCCACGCAGGCCAATCTGGCTGAATTCGAAGCGCGTCGCGCCGAGCTTGAGCGCCAGCAGTCCGACAAGCTGGCGGCCGCCCAGGCGCTCGCCGCCAGGCTGGAAGGCGTGACCGTGCAGGTCACCCGCAAGGCCGGCATGGACGGTCGTCTGTTCGGCTCCGTGACCAACGCCGACGTGGCCGAAGCGCTGGCAACGCAGGGCTTCGAGGTCGAGCGATCCGCCGTCCGCATGCCGGAAGGCCCGCTGAAGACCGTTGGCGAGACGCAGCTCGAGGTCGGTTTGCACTCCGACGTGGTGGCAACGATCACCGTCGCGGTGCTCGGCGACCAGCAATAATTCCGCGTCGTCGCGTGGAACCGGAAGGGCTGCCTGGTGCAGCCCTTTTTGTTTCTGGTGCGTCTGGGCGCGGCCTTAGAATTCGACTTCCATCGCAACACCGGCAGCGCCCATGAACACCCAGACCCGCAGCTTTCGCGACGTCGCCATCGATCCGCAGTTGGCTTCCATCAAGCTTCCGCCTCATTCGCTGGAGGCCGAGCAGTCCCTGATCGGTGGCATCCTGCTCGACAACCAGGCTTGGGAGCGGGTGGCGGATCTCGCCAGCGAGGCCGACTTCTACCGTGACGACCACCGGCGGATCTACCGGCACATCGCCAGGCTGATCGACCTCGGCAAGCCCGCGGACGTGGTGACCGTGTTCGAGTCGCTCGAAAAGAGCGGCGAAGCCGAGCAGGCGGGCGGGCTCGCCTATCTGGCCGAGATCGCGAACAACACGCCGTCCGCGGCGAACATCCGGCGTTACGCCGAGATCGTCCGCGAGCGTGCCATCCTGCGCAAGCTGGTGGCGGTGGGGGACGAGATCGCGGCGAGCGCCCTGAGTCCGTCCGGCAAGGACGCCAAGATGCTGCTCGACGAGGCCGAGGCGAAAGTGTTCGAGATCGCCGAGGCGGGCGCGCGCCACTCGACCGGCTTCGTGTCGATCCAGCCCATTCTGAAACAGGTCGTCGATCGCGTGCAGGAACTCTACGATCGTGACAACCCGACCGAAGTCACGGGGGTACCGACCGGCCTGATCGACCTGGATGACAAGACTTCGGGTCTGCAGCCCTCGGACATGATCATCGTCGCTGGACGCCCGGCCATGGGCAAGACGACGTTCGCGCTGAACCTGGCCGAGCACATCGCGGTGGACCAGCGCCTGCCCGTGGCGATCTTCTCGATGGAGATGCCGGGGACTCAACTCGCGACCCGCTTCATTTCGTCGGTCGGGCGCATCGACATGCAGAAGATCCGCAGCGGCCGCCTCACCGACGACGACTGGCAGCGCCTCACGGTGGCGATGGGCAAGCTGTACGATGCCCCGCTGTTCATCGACGAAACGCCGGGTCTCAATCCGATCGACCTGCGCGCGCGTGCGCGTCGGCTTGCGCGGCAATGCGGCAAGCTCGGTCTGATCGTCATCGATTACCTGCAGTTGATGAGCGGCACGCGAGAAAGCGACAACCGCGCTTCCGAACTGTCGGAAATTTCCCGCTCGGTCAAATCGCTCGCCAAGGAGCTCCATGTGCCGATCGTCGCATTGTCACAGCTCAATCGCAGCCTGGAGCAGCGGCCGAACAAGCGTCCGGTGATGTCAGACCTGCGCGAGTCGGGCGCCATCGAGCAGGATGCGGACATCATCATGTTCATCTACCGCGATGAGGTCTATAACCCGGACTCGCCCGACAAGGGAACTGCCGAGCTGATCATAGGCAAACATCGCAATGGGCCAACAGGGACGGTGCGGCTGACATTCATTGGCGAAAACACCCGCTTCGAGAATTACGCCGGAGGCGGAAGCTTTGGCGGTGGGTCGGATTACTGATTGCGGTTGCGTGAATGATTCCTTGGGTGTTGCAGGTGGCCCGGGATTTTCTTCGGGCGGAGTTGACGCAGCCTTCTTGGTGTTTATAATGCGCGGCTCTTTCGGTCTGGGCGGTTCTGCGGGGCGGGTCCGGGTCGTTGGGGGGGCGGGAGTCCTGTGCGGTGTTTTCGGTTCTGGGGGGATGTGGGATCGGAAAGTGGGCGCGGGGGGTTGACGGGTTGTTCTGAGTTGATCATAATTTCGCTTCTCTGCTGCAGCGATTGCAGCGGTTCTTTAAAAAGTTGAACAACCGATAAGTGTGGGTGCTTGGTTGTTGCGGCGAAGTCGTTTCGGCGGCTTTTGGTTTCGCAATGATTGGTGCTCATGCTGATTAAGTCAGTATTTTGAGTACTTTGTAGGATTGAACTTAAGAGTTTGATCCTGGCTCAGATTGAACGCTGGCGGCATGCTTTACACATGCAAGTCGAACGGCAGCGGGGGCTTCGGCCTGCCGGCGAGTGGCGAACGGGTGAGTAATGCATCGG
>SHNC01000067.1 GCA_004295105.1 Betaproteobacteria bacterium
CGGCGTGGAAGCCAGGGGCTGATCGCCCCTGGCGCCGCGGTCACCGATCGACATGACCCGCCGACGGTGTCCGCATCGGGTCGGGTGAAGACCCCCTTGCAGCCGCGCACCGCGCGGCTTTTTTTTGCTCGGCCGTGCTCGCCCCGGAGCCTCCGGCCACCACCCCGTCATTGATCGGGACGAACCGTGCCCCGGAAGCCCATATTGAGGCTAGGACTTTCGGGTGTTTCCCCGCTGATACACCTGCCGCGACACCGCGATTCACGCTCAACTGATTGTTTTGGTGGATTTTGTGCAATGCAAACCGGCGCCCCGCGACTGCCACACGGCGGCGTATTGTGTATCGACTCTGGAACAGTCCGCCCCGCCTTCGCACCTCGGGTCTGCCTACAAGGCTCCGTATCGCGCCGAATCCGGCTTGCCGAGCGGGATCTAGCCACTGGCATGAGAGTTGCGTTCTCTTGTCGCTGAGGCAGGGCGCGTCGCCATGTCTTGACACCAAATCAGCGGAGGAAGCCATGAAACCAAGTCTGCTCGCGAGTGCAATCGCGCTCGCGTTCGGTTTTGCCACGCAGGCGTCGGCAAACCCCACCAACACCCTCGATTCCGCAGAAACCGCAACGCAAACTGCGACGGCGAACTCGACCCAGGGCGGCACCGGACCGCAGGCCAACGAGTACTCCGTTGCCAAATGGTCGCAGGACCAGAACAGCAGCAACACCTCCGACAACAGCGTGCACACGCACGAGCGTAACGACAACAGCCAGGGCAGCAACCGCGACAACGAAGGCAAGGCCTACGCACGCGACTACGCCACCGCCGCGAACAACGGTGGCACGGCGACGTCGAGCATCGACAACGCCTTCAACACCAGCAAGGCAGTCGCGTTGTCCAAGCTCGAGGGCTCGGTGACGCACATCAAGGTTCATGGCCTGGGCAATAACGCCGCCAACTTCGGCAGCGCCAATGGCGGCGATGGCGGCAAGGCCTGGGGTGGCGACGGCGGCAAGGCGGTCGGCGGCGATGCCAAGGGCGGCAACGGCGGCGACGGCGGCAAGGCCTGGGGTGGCGACGGCGGTAACGGCGCCAAGGGCGGCAGCGCCTGGGGTGGCAGCGCCGACAGCGGCAGCGCGAAAGCGGCAGCCATGGGCGGCAAGGCGAGCGGCGGTGACGCCGACTCCGGCTACGTGAAGGCGTATGGCGGCGGCGACGCCAACGGCGGCGGCGCAGACTCCGGCAGCGCCTGGGGCGCAAGCGGCGGCGACGGCGGCAATGCCCGCAACGCCAAGGCCGGCGGCGGCGGTGATGCCACGGCCAAGGTCGGCTCGTCGGCAGATACCGGCAGGGCCAGCGGCGGCGACGCCAAGAGCATGGTCGGCAGCACCAAGGCGGGCGCGGGCGACGCAACGTCCGCAAGCAACGCATCGGGTGGCAGCGCCAAGGGCTACGGCGGCGACGCCTGGTCGTCGGCGAAAACCTATGTCGGTGGCGCGGACGCTGGCAGCAAGGCCGGCGGCAGCGGTGCGGATGGCGGCAGCGCAGGAGGCGGCAGCGCCGGTGCGAAGTCGATCGACGCCACGGCGAACGCACGCGGCTCGGGTAACGACACCGCGACGGCCTCCAACACCTCGACCTCCAACGGCGGCGCCGGCGGCGGTGGTGGTGCGGCGCAATCCGCCGGTGGCACGACGGGCGCGGCGACTGCGACTGGCGGCAGCAACACCCAGACTGCCAGCGCGACCGGTGGTGCCGGTTCGGGCGTCGGTGGCGCCGGCAGTGCGACCGACACCGCAGCAGGCGGCGCCGCAACCGCGAATGGCGGTACGGGCAGCGCAACGGGTGGCGCCGGCGCATCCGGCGCGGCGACGGCGAACTCCGGCGCAGGTTCGGCAACCGGCGGCAATGGCGGCATGGCAGCCAACACCGGTGGCGCGGCCGGAGCCGGCGGGACGGCGACGAGCGGCTCGGCCAGTGGCGGCGCAGCCACCGCGGGCAACGGCGGAACCGCCTCCAGCGGCGCGTCGACCGGCGGTGCAGCCAACGGCGGCGCGGCCACGACCACGGCCTCGAGCGGTGACTCGACCGGCGGCGCGGCCAACGGCGGCGCCGGCGGCGGCGGCGGTGCCGGCAATGGCGGCACCGGTGGCGCCGGCGGTGGCGGCGGCACGGTGACCGCAGGCGCGGCCACCGGCGGCGCCGGCAACGGCGGCACCGGTGGTGCGGGCGGTGCCGGCGGCGCGGTCAGTGTCGCGGCGGGAACGTTCGACATGTCGAACTCCATCGGCGGCAGCTTCACCAACGGCGCCGGCATCATCATCAATGCCATGAACAGCGGCATCGGTGCCCTGGTGCAGCAAAGCGCCAACGTGCAGGCCAACCTGAACTTCAACAGGTAAGCCTCTCGCGGACGCCGGCCGGCCCTCAACGGCTGACCGGCGTCTGGCGCGAGCATCCAGAGAGAGGAGGCAAACCATGAGATCTGCTGCATCGATGATCGCATTGGGGATTGGATTGGCCGTGACGTGCGCGACTCCTGCGCCCGTGCATGCCGAAGAGGCGGAAACGCTGACCTCGGCCACTGCTCCTCTGTTCCAGGGACGCAAGGTGATCGACATGGAGACGCTCGCCGAGCAACGCGGCGGGGCCGACGTGCATCTCAGCGAGATCCGCGCGGTCGGCTCGGTCGAGGACGTGAAAGCCTACGACCTGACGACCGGCCAGAACGTGATTTCCGAAGGTTCGTTCGCCGGCACGGCGGGCATGCCGCTTGTGGTGCAGAACTCCGGCAACGGCGTGCTGATCCAGAACGCGGTCATCCTCAACGTCGAGGTGCGTTAGCGGAGATGAGCATGAGAACGCTCGATCTGCGGAACCTTCTTGTTTGCGCCGTGGCCGCTGCCTTGGGCGGCGTCGCCACGGCGTCCTTTGCCGACAATCTCAACCTGGTGGCGCCTCTGGGCGGCAGCATGAGCGTGCCGACGGTGAGCATGAAGGAGGCGCGCTTCATCTCCACCCTGCGCCAGCAATACGATTTCAGTTGCGGCTCGGCGGCCGTCGCGACGCTGCTGAGCCATCATTACGGCTACAAGGTCGATGAAGCCGCGGTGTTCCAGTCCATGTTCGAGCGCGGCAACCAGGACAAGATCCGCCACGAGGGCTTCTCGATGGCCGACATGAAGCATTACCTCGACAGCAAGGGCTTCATCGCCACCGGCATCGAAGCGTCGCTGGATGAACTGGGCAAGGCCAAGGTGCCCGCCATCGCCCTGATCAACGAGAGTGGTTACGCTCACTTCGTCGTCATAAAAGGGATGCGGCCGGGCGAAGTCCTGATCGGCGACCCTGCCGCCGGCACCCGCGTGCTAGCACGCAAGGATTTCGAACGTTACTGGATGAACAACATCCTGCTGGTCGTCAGCAACCGCATCGAACTGGCGCGCTTCAACCACGAGACCGACTGGCGCGTGCGCCCCAAGGCGCCCCTGCGCCGTGGGGTCGACGGCGGCGGCGCCGACCTGCAGTTGCTGCAACGACGCAGCTTGGTGGATTTCTGAAGAGGAAGGCATCCATGGAAATCCGCAAGCCCCTGCTCTGTCTGCTTCCCTTCATCGTTGCCGGCCTGTTCGCGACCGACGACGCCACGTCCAATGGACGCAGAAGCGGCAGCCTGGCGGGCAATGGCTTCGCGCCGGGCGTGTGCGAGATCGAGCCGCCCGCTGAACTTCTTGCCCTGGCCGATTGGCCCGCTGACAGCACGGAGCCCTGCCTCGGCGGCAGCAGCGCGTCCGCTGCCAGCGCATCGAGCGCCACCCTCGCCGAGGTCGTGGAAGCGCGTGTTCGCCCAGTGCGCGAAGTTCTGCTCGCCGGCCTCGAAGAACCTTCGGGACGAGGCGGGCAGAGAATGAACCATGCCTCGTCGAACGATGGCAAGGACCAGGTTGCCAACGTGGACGGCATCCCACCGCTACCGCCACAGCAGTTGTCCAGTGCCGACGCAGACGCGGACGGCGAGCCCGCTGTGTCACACCAGGAGAATGCTGCGGCCACACAACAGAAACCCCGAGCGCAGCTAGCCGCACTGCTTGCGCGCGCCCCGGTAGGCGACGATGAGCTCGACGAACTGCGAGGCGGATTTCAGACGCCCGACGGCCTCAGCGTGAGCTTCGGCATCGAGCGTGTGGTTTACGTAAACGGCGTGCTGCAAAGCACCACCGCCTTGCGCGTGGAAGACCTCGGGCAACTGCACGGCGGCGCTGCGGGACCGGCGGTCGTGCTGCCCCCGGGTGCGACCGTTGCGCTGATTCAGAACGGCGGCGGCAATAGCGTTGCGGGCAACGTGCTGAACGGCGCTGCGCTGGGCACGATCATCCAGAACTCGCTCGACAACCAGAAGATCCAGACGGTGACAACGATCAATGCGACCGTCAACAGCGTGCAGGCCTTGCAGGGGCTGCGCATGCAGAACTCGCTGCAGGAAGCACTGAATCGCGCCACCCTGATGCGCTGAACGCCCAACACTCCACGGAATTGAGCCTCGGAGCCGCTGAAACGCGATCCGAGGCTTTTTCTTATCTACCAGCGGAACATCAGAAGGACAGGGGTGTTCTGAGAGTGAGCTGAACGTCGGGGGTGTCACGCGTGACGCCGACACCCAGCGAGAGGTTGAGCGTCCGTTGCGAATTCAGCTTGTACGAGTACCCAAGCAGCAGCGAACCGAGTTGCACCCGCACACCTTCGGCTTTCGATCCATTGACAAAAGTGGCGTCGGTCTTGCCCACGGAGAGGTGATCATAGCCAATGCTGAATGAGGATCGGTCGTTCAACGCCAGGCCCATGCCGAAGTTGAACCCGAGAACGCCACCGGGCTGAATTTCCTCATAACTGGCCCGCGAGGTCGTCGGAACGACATTGGGTGTCACGTTGCTGCGCCTGATACTGTACTGGTAGCTGATGCCACCAAAGAACACGGCCGGGTCCGAAGGGATCAAGACAGTCAAACCGGGCGTCAGCGAATAGAAACCCGACCCGGTCGGCAGTTCTTCCTGAACGCCCGAGGTTCTCGCGCCATCAGCCTCGAAGCTCGTCCTCACCTCGAAGGGATCCTTGCCAGTTCGGGTCTTGAGCCGCAACGACGCAATGTAATAGGGAGAGTCCCCACCGCCATCATTCAGTTGATAGCGGCCAATCAGTTCGACGTCACCCAACCCGCGACCGGTACTGTCCACGAAGAACTGGTCAGTCGGCTGGCCTGAAAAAACCTCGCGCCCGCGCGTGTTGTCGAAGCGATAGACATAAGGCACGCGCGCCTCGAGTTCGAAGCGGTTGGTGATGCCGCGCCGCATGGCGAGCGTCGCCGTGAAGCTGTTCGATTTGACGTTGCGGACGTCGATCAGGCCGATCAGGATCGCCGGGATCACCGTGTAGCCGACCAGGGCGATCCGGTCGGATGACGAATACGAGTATTGCAGCGACGGTTCGACGATCCACTTGCCCGGCGGCGTCAGCACGCCGGGCTGCTCGAAGATCGGTGCCACCTCCGGCGGCCGGTCGCGCGCCGCCGGAGCCTGTCCGACAGGCTTCGCCGACTGGCCCGCGGCGGCTTGGGCAACCACGGCCGGGGCACCGCCAGCAGCAGGCGGCGGGGTATCGCCGCGGCCCCGACGATTCAGATCCAGTTCGCGGCGCAGTTCGGCCAGCGCAGCCTCCTGCCGCGCCAGTTCGCGCTTCATCAGCTCGATCTGGCGCGTCTGGATGTCGAGTTGCTGCTGCACATGGTCGACACCCGACGCTGCATCTTCTGCCGCCAGCGCACCATGGCCGGATGCAGCCAGCAGCAGACCGGCGACGGGTGGCCCCAGCCTGCGCGTCGAACGAAACAAGGACACCATGACAATCCTCCCCAATGGATGGTCGGGCCGCCTTCAGCGCGGCTAGAGAATGATCTTCAAGCGATCGATCATGCGGTACAGCGTGACGCGGGAGATGCCGAGCTGCCTGGCCGTCTCCGACACATTGTTGCGATACTTGCGCAGGCTCGTCTCGATGACTTCGCGCTCCACCGAGGAGCGAAGCTCATCCAGCGTTGGCGCGGCGACATTGCCCTCGGAGGACGACAATCCGAGGTCGGAGGCAGCGATGAATTTATGCTCGGTCATTATCATCGCCTGCTGAACGCGGTTCATCAACTCGCGGACGTTGCCAGGCCACGGGTGATCGACCATCGCCTGCACCGCCTCGGAGCTGAACCCTCTTACCTGCGGGCTTTTCTGATGCTGGTTGTCGGCAAAGATCGCCTCCGCCAGCAAAGGGATGTCTTCCCGCCGCTCGCGAAGCGGCGGGACGTTAAGGTGCAGCACGTTCAGGCGATAGTAAAGATCCTGGCGGAAACGGCCCTCGGCGACGGCACGCGCGAGGTCGACGTGGGTAGCCGCGATCACGCGCACATTCACCTTGATGCGCTCGGTCGAGCCCACTCGCGTGATCACCTTTTCCTGCAGGAAGCGCAGCAGGCTAGCCTGCAGGTCGAGTGGCAGGTCGCCGATCTCATCAAGGAACAGCACGCCGCCACTGGCCGCCTCGATGCTCCCCACCTTGCGCTGTGCCGCGCCGGTGAACGCTCCGCGCTCATAGCCGAAAAGCTCGGAGTGGATGAGGCTGGGGGCGATGGCACCGCAGTTCATGGCGATGAAGGGGCCGCTCGCGCGCACCGAGTGCTGGTGGATTGCGCGCGCGACCAGTTCCTTGCCCGATCCGGATTCACCGCCGATCAGCACCGGCGCATCGACACCGACGACCTTGTCCAGTTGCCGGTAAAGCTGCAGCATTCGCGGGCTGGCGCCGGTCATGCCATAGCGCCCGCCCACATGCGGTGGCTCGCTGTCCCGATTACAGAACTGCACCTTGCCGTAAGCATGGCCAAGGGAAAACTGCAGTCTCTCCCGCTCCAGCGGCATCGAATGGAAATCGTGAAACAGTCGCAGCGTCGCTGCGGGAATGGTGCCACTGTGCAACAGGCCCGGGCCAAGCAACGCAATCCACTCGAGGTCATGGTGCGAGATGAGTGCTTCAATCTCGCGCTCCAGCCACGACGACACCGAATCGAGAACCACCAACCCGACCGAAACGGAACCGCCGCTGAGCGCACGGCGCGCCGCATCGAGCGAGGATACGATCTGGAAGTCCCAATCCTGGAGCTCGAGCGCGCGCAGCACACCACAGATCGCCCCGCCCCGATCCACGACCAACGCCTTACGACTAGACATGGGCAAGACCAGTCCGGCAAATGAATGCTGCAAAGGGGCGCAAGCGAGATGCCCCAGGAACGTCCCTCATGACTCCTCCTGTTCTCCAGTCGCAGTCGCATGCTCACCACGAGACGACGGGGCGAGATCGAGGCGGACGGTGACGACTCTCCCTGCCCGCATTCCATCTCGCCCCGCTGCGACCTGCTTCCACCGACTCGTCTGCGACGAATCTGCAAGGAACCGTCCGATGGCCCTCTACGAAGCCTGTCGATCCGACCTTGGTTACAAGCAGCGAGCGTGCCAGTCAGTCTTTTGTTATTTTTATCAAAGGCTTAGGAAAATCGTTCCAACCCAGCAGAGAAATGCGTGTAAGAATTTTCGACAATGGGTGCCTGAACTTCTGCTCACAGTCAAAAAAAGCGTACCCGAGCAGCCGACGGCTGTCCGTGACGCATTTGACAGGTCGCTGCACGAATCGAGATCAGGGAGCCCGTCGCGCTGCCTCGGACGGATCTGGCGAAAGGTGCATCAGCTCAGCTTGCCGTGGCAGTGCTTGTACTTCTTGCCGGACCCGCAAGGGCAGGGATCGTTGCGGCCGACCTTGGGCGCGAGATTGACGTGCGGCTCGGTGCCGGCCGGCTGCTCGGGATTGGCCGCAGCCAGCGCCTCGTCGTAATCGGCATGCTGATACTGGACGTTCTCGAGTTCGGGCGGCGCCTCGGCCTCCTCGAGCTGCGACTCGGTGCGTATCTGCACGGTGACGAGGAGTTTGGTGACATCCGCACGCACCATGTCGAGCAGCGACTCGAACAGCTCGAAGGCCTCGCGCTTGTATTCCTGCTTCGGGTTCTTCTGCGCATAGCCGCGCAGGTGGATGCCCTGGCGCAGGTGGTCGAGCGCCGCCAGATGCTCGCGCCAGTGCGTGTCCAGGCTCTGCAGCATGACGTTGCGCTCGAACTGGTGCCAGGCGGCCTGATCGACGAGCGCAATCTTTGTCGCATAGGCCTCCTCCGCGGCGTCGACGATGCGCTGCAGGATGGATTCGTCATCGAGACCCGGTTCGGCCTTGATCCAGTCGGCCACCGGCAGCTTGAGCTGGAAGTCCGCAGCCAGCGCCTGCTCGAGCGCGCCGATCTCCCACTGCTCTTCGACGCTGTCGAGCGGCACGTAACGGCGGAAGGTATCGTGCACCACGCCCTGGCGCATCGCCCGGATGGTGTCGGAGATGTCTTCGGTCTCGAGCAGTTCGTTGCGCTGCTGGTAGATGACCTTGCGCTGGTCGTTGGCGACGTCGTCGTACTCGAGCAGTTGCTTGCGGATGTCGAAGTTGCGCTGTTCGACCTTGCGCTGGGCGGATTCGAGCGAGCGCGTCACCATGCCGTGCTCGATCGCTTCTCCCTCGGGCATCTTCAGCCGCACCATGATCGCGTTCAGACGCTCGCCGGCGAAGATCTTCATCAGCGGATCTTCCAGCGACAGGTAGAAGCGGCTGGAGCCGGGGTCGCCCTGGCGACCCGAACGCCCGCGCAACTGATTGTCGATGCGGCGCGACTCGTGGCGCTCGGTGCCGATGATGTGCAGTCCACCGGCCGAGAGCACCTGCTCGTGCACCTTCTTCCAGTCGTCGCGCATGGCTGCGATCTTTGCTTCCCTCTGCTCGGCAGTGAGTCCGTCGTCCTCGCGCACGGCGGCGACCGGTTTTTCGATGTTGCCGCCGAGCACGATGTCGGTACCGCGGCCGGCCATGTTGGTGGCGATGGTGACCACCCCCGGTCGGCCGGCCTGGGCGACGATCTGCGCCTCGCTCTCGTGCTGCTTGGCGTTCAGCACCTGGTGCGGAATCCGGGCCTTGTCCAGGATGCCGGACAGGAATTCGTTGGTTTCGATCGAGGTGGTGCCCACCAGCACCGGCTGGCCGCGCTCGACGCAGGTGCGGATGTCCTCGATCACCGCGTCCCACTTTTCCTTCGCGGTGCGATAGACCTTGTCGTTCTCGTCCCTGCGCTGCATCGGCCGGTTGGTCGGGATCACCACGGTTTCGAGGCCGTAGATCTGGTGGAACTCGAAGGCCTCGGTGTCGGCGGTGCCGGTCATGCCGGCAAGCTTGCCGTACATGCGGAAGTAGTTCTGGAAGGTGATCGAGGCCAGGGTCTGGTTCTCGGCCTGGATGCGCACCCCTTCCTTCGCCTCGACGGCCTGGTGCAGGCCGTCGGACCAGCGCCGGCCCGGCATCAGGCGGCCGGTGAACTCGTCGACGATGATGACCTCGCCGTTCTGCACCACGTACTGCTGGTCCTTGTGGTACAGCGCATGGGCGCGCAGCGCGGCATACAGGTGGTGCACGAGCAGGATGTTGGCCGGCTCGTACAGGCCGCCGCCTTCGGCCAGCAGGCCCATGCGCACGAGGATCTGTTCTGCCGTCTCGTGGCCCTGTTCGGTCAGCAGCACCTGGTGCGCCTTCAGGTCGACCGTGTAATCACCCGGCTCGGACACCTCGTCCCTGTCGTCGAGGCCGCCTTCCTGGCGCTTGAGCATCGGCGCGACCTGGTTCATCTTCAGGTAGAGCTCGGTGTGATCCTCGGCCTGGCCGGAGATGATCAGCGGCGTGCGCGCCTCGTCGATGAGGATGGAGTCCACCTCATCCACAATGGCGAAGTTCAGCCCGCGCTGCACGCGCTCGCCTACCGCGTAGACCATGTTGTCGCGCAGGTAGTCGAAGCCGAACTCGTTGTTGGTGCCGTAGGTGATGTCGGCGGCGTAGGCGGCCTGCTTGGCCTCGTGGCCCATGCGCGACAGATTGCAGCCGGTCGTCAGGCCGAGGAAGCCGTAGATGCGTCCCATCCATTCGGCATCGCGACTGGCAAGGTAGTCGTTCACCGTGATGACGTGCACGCCCTTGCCGGTCAACGCGTTCAGGTACGCCGGCAGCGTCGCGACCAGCGTCTTGCCTTCGCCGGTGCGCATCTCCGCGATCTTGCCGTCGTGCAGCACCATGCCGCCGATGAGCTGCACGTCGAAATGGCGCATGCCATGGACGCGCTTTCCGGCCTCGCGCACCACCGCGAAGGCTTCGGGCAGGATGGCGTCGAGCGCCTCCCCGTTGGCGACGCGCTGCTTGAACTCCTCTGTCTTGCCGCGCAGGGCTTCGTCGGACAGCGAGGAGATTTCCGGCTCGAGCGCGTTGATCCTGCGCACGGTCTGGGAGTACTGGCGGACGAGACGGTCGTTTCGACTACCGAAGATTTTCTTGAGCAGGCCGGAGATCATGTTTATGGGGCGATGTCGATTCGGCAAAACGCGGAGTTTATCATGTCGGGCTTGACCGCCTCATGACCGCCCCCGGCGACATCCAGGTACGCGCCCAACATGTCACAGCTTCTGAACCGTTTCCTCGGCAGCGGCGATGCGCTCGCCCGCCTGCAGGATCATGCCGCGCGGCTGCGCAGGCTGCAGGTCGTGCTCGAGCGCGGCCTGCCTCCCCTGCTCGCCGGGCTGTGCCGGGTCGCGAATCTCAAGGATGGAACCCTCGTCCTGAGCGCCAGCGGCGGTGCGGCGGCCGCCCGGCTGCGACAGCTCACACCCAGCCTGGTCGAGCATTTCGTGGCGGCCGGCCATGCCGTACAGACGATCAAGGTCAAGGTCGCCACGCCGGAAACAGCGACCTGGCGCCGACCGCCGCCCGAGCGCCACATCTCGGCCAGCGCGCGTGCCAGCCTGACGCAGTTCGCCGCCACCCTGCCGGCGGATTCGCCGTTGCGCGCGTCGCTGGAGCGGCTGGCTCAGCGCAGCCGCGAGTGAGACTGCAAGGTGCCTGGCACCGACGGACAGCGGGGTCGCGCGATCGCCGTCAGGCCACGGGCACCAGCACACGCTCGAGCGCAAACAGCGCAAGCAACACGAAAAGCACCACCGCGGTAATCCGGAACGCCTTCCACGCCCAGGCGCGATAGCGCGGATTGCCGGTCAGCAGCCACAGCAGCACCGAGCCGCCGATGGCGAGCACCGCGAGCAGCACCAGCAGGCGCATGATCAGCATGCGGAGGCTCGCGCACGAAGACCGACGCAGGGCACGCTCGATGCGTCGCCGGACGAGCGCATGCTCAGACCCCGGACAGCACCGGCGCGAACTGGTGCGCCACCGCGGCCGGCGTGCTGGATTCCTGCTCGAAGGTGACGATTTCCCAGGCCTCGCTGTCTTCCAGCAGCACGCGCAGGATCTGGTTGTTCAGCGCGTGGCCGGCCTTGTGCGCCGAGTACGCCGCCAGCAGCGGATGACCGCACAGGTAGAGGTCGCCGATGGCGTCGAGCACCTTGTGCTTGACGAACTCGTCCGCGTAGCGCAGGCCATCGGCATTGAGCACGCGGTATTCGTCCATCACGATCGCGTTGTCCAGGCTGCCGCCGAGCGCCAGCCCCACCGCCCGCATCGATTCGACGTCCTGCATGAAGCCGAAGGTGCGCGCGCGCGCGACGTCGCGCACATAGGACTGCTCGGCGAAATCGACGGTCACCGAGGTCGACGTGCTTTCGATCGCCGGATGGTTGAAGACGATGGAAAAGGTCAGGCGGAAGCCGTCATGGGGCTCGAGGCGGACCCATTTGTCGCCCTCGCGATACTCGACCGGCTTCTTGACGCGCATGAACTTCTTCAGCGCGGTCTGCTCCTCGATGCCGGCCGACTGCAGCAGGAAGACGAAAGGCCCGGAACTGCCGTCGAGAATGGGGATCTCGGGGGCATCCACGTCGACATGCAGGTTGTCGATGCCCAGCCCGGCCAGCGCCGACATCAGGTGTTCCACCGTGCCGACCTTCTCGCCGCCCTTCTCGAGGCCGGAACACATGCGGGTGTCGCACACCGCGTAAGGGTCGGCGGGCAGTTCCAGCGGCGGATCGAGATCGACACGATGGAAGACGATGCCGGTGTCGGGCGCCGCCGGACGCAGCACGAGCGTGACCTTGCGGCCGCCGTGCAGGCCGACGCCTGTCGCCTTGACGATGGACTTGAGGGTACGCTGCCTGATCATCTGGAAAATCCTCTTTCAGGCCAGCAGTTTATCACGCGGTGTTCGGCGGCCCGGGCTATGGCGCAGTTGAACCCGGGCTGTTGAGCAAGCAGATGTTGCAATGCGGCAACGGTGCTGCAACGAAATGCGAAAAGGGCACCTGACCGGGACCGGAGGCAGCGATCCCGATGAGGTGCCCTGAGGCCGCGCAGGCCTGCGCCGTCAGTCGGCCTGGCGGCGCAGGAAGGCCGGAATGTCGTAGGTGCCGACACCGTTGGTGCTCATCGCCTCTACGGTGGTGCGGCGGCCGCTGCGGATGACCGCCGGCACGTCGAGGTTGTTCATGTCGACCGCCCCGCCGCTCATCGGACCATAGGTGCCGGTGCCGGCGACAACCTGCATCACCGGCTGCCGCACCGCGCGCGGCGTTCCAAGGCCGGTGGCGACCACGGTGATGCGGATGCGGTCTTCCATGTTCTCGTCGAACACGGTGCCGTACTTGACGAAGGCTTCCGGCGCGGCGAAGGCCTGCACGGTCTTCACCGCATCACGCACCTCCGCCATCTTCAGCGACTTGCTGGCGGTGATGTTCACCAGCACGCAGCGCGCGCCCGACAGTTCAGTGCCTTCGAGCAGCGGCGACACGGCGGCCTGCTCGGCAGCGATGCGTGCACGATCCATGCCGGCGGCTTCGGCGGAGCCCATCATGGCGCGGCCCATCTCGGCCATCGCGGTGCGCACGTCCTGGAAGTCGACGTTCACCAGGCCGGGCACGTTGATGATCTCGGCGATGCCGCCCACCGCGGAGCGCAGCACGTTGTCGGCCGAGCGGAAGCATTCCTCGAAGCCGGCGTCGTCGCCGAACACGTCGAGCAGCTTGTCGTTGAGCACGACGATCAGCGAATCGACGTGGCGCGTCAGTTCCTCGATGCCGCTCTCGGCGACGCGGATGCGGTTCTCGAAGTCGAACGGCTTGGTGACCACGGCGACGGTCAGGATGCCCATTTCCTTGGCGATCTCGGCCACCACCGGCGCGGCGCCGGTGCCGGTGCCGCCACCCATGCCAGCGGTGATGAACACCATGTGCGACCCCTCGAGCGCAGCGGAGATCGCCTCGCGCGATTCCTGCGCCGCCGCGCGGCCGGCCTCCGGCTTGGAACCGGCGCCCAGGCCCGACGTGCCGAGCTGCACCTTGTACGACGCGAGGCAGCGATTGAGTGCCTGCGCATCGGTATTGGCGGTGATGAACTGCACGCCCTGCACGCCCTCGCGGATCATGTGATCCACGGCGTTGCCGCCCGCGCCGCCCACGCCGACCACCTTGATGATCGTCCCGGTCGGTTCCTTCTCAATGATTTCAAACATTTGCCTCGCCTCCAAGAATAACGATGCTGCTATCCACCGAACGCCGACCGGGCTATATTTAGTATTGTTCGCAGAGTTTACTACTAAATCTAGACCCGGAAGCAAGCCCACATTCAAAACAGCCGGAACCGTCCGGCACGTTCAGAAATTCTTCTCGAACCATGACTTCATGCGGCCGAAAACCTGCCGCACGCTCCGCGTTTCCCGCGCCTGCATGCCGCGCCGGCGCTGGGCCGCGCCTTCCATCACCAGTCCCATCGCCGTGGCGTAGCGCGGCTGGCACACGACGTCGGCCAGCCCGCCGTCGTACTGCGGCGCCCCCACCCGCACCGGCATGTGGAACACGTCCTCGCCGAGTTCCACCATGCCGCGCATCACCGACGAACCGCCGGTCAGCACGATGCCCGACGACAACAGCTCTTCGTAGCCGCTGCGCCGCAGTTCCGCCTGTACCAGCTCGAACAGTTCCGACACCCGTGGCTCGATCACGTCGGCCAACGCCTGGCGCGACAGCTTGCGCGGCGGACGGTCGCCTACGCCCGGCACCTCGATCATGTCGTCGGGCTCGGCAAGCTGGTGCATGGCCACGCCCTGGTGGATCTTGATTTCCTCGGCTTCGGCCGTCGGCGTGCGCAGCGCCATCGCGATGTCGTTGGTGATCTGGTCGCCGGCGACCGGGATCACCGCCGTGTGGCGGATCGCACCCTGCGTGAACACGGCGATGTCGGTCGTGCCGCCACCGATGTCCACCAGGCACACGCCGAGTTCCTTCTCGTCCTCGGTGAGCACCGCATAGCTGGAGGCGAGCGGCTGCAGGATCAGGTCCATGACCTCGAGGCCGCAGCGGCGCACGCACTTGATGACGTTCTGCGCCGCGGAAACCGCGCCGGTGACGATGTGCACCTTGACTTCCAGACGCACGCCGCTCATGCCGATCGGCTCGCGCACGCCGCCCTGGCCGTCGATGATGAATTCCTGGGTCAGGATGTGCAGGATCTGCTGCTCGGCCGGGATGGGCATCGCACGCGCGACCTCGATCACGCGCTCGACGTCCATCGGCGACACTTCCTTCTCCTTGATCGCGACCGTGCCGCTGGAGTTGAAGCTCTTGATGTGGCTGCCGGCAATGCCGGTATAGACGTCGTGGATCTTGCAGTCGGCCATCAGCTCGACTTCCTGGATCACGCGCGAGATCGCATCGACGGTGGCCTCGATGTTCACCACCACGCCGCGCTTCAGACCGCTGGTCGGCTGCGTGCCGAGGCCGATCACGTTGAGCCGCCCGTCGGGCCGCGCCTCGGCCACCATGCAGGTGACCTTGGATGTGCCGATGTCCAGCCCGACGATCAGATCCTTGTATTCCTTGCTCATTTCTTGCCCTTGACTGACACACTCGCCGCCGGCGTCGCTCCAGCGACCGGCGTCAACGCGAAACCGCTCGGATAGCGGAGATCCGCCACCGCAACCTGTACTCCAACCTGTTCCTGCACCTTCGGCCATACGGCGATGAAGCGTGCCATGCGCTCTTTCAGCGGCGCCCGCTCCTGCTCGCGCCCGAGCAGGATCACCAATCCGTTGTCGAGCGTGAGTCGCCACGCCTCGCGTGCCGACAACGCCAGCCCGACCAGTTGCAGTCCCAGCGGCTGCAGCATGGTCGAGAATTCCTTGTGCCGCGCCAGCAGCCAGCCCGACGAGCCCTGCGGGCCGTCGAACTGCGGCATCGTCGCGTTGCTCGCCGCGGTGAAGACTTCGCCGAATCGATTCACCAGACGCGCATCGCCGCTTTCGGAAACGGTCCAGTAGGCCACCGCCTGGTGTTCCTCCAGCCGCAGCTCGACGGCGTCTGGCCAGCGCCGGCGCACCTCGGCGCGCCGCACCCAGGGCAGCTTCTCGAAGGCGGTGCGTACCTCCTCCAGATCCATCGTGAAGAAATTGCCGCGGATCGCGGTGCGCGCGACATATTCGAGTTGGGCCTGGGTGACCTGTGCCGGCGGCGTCTGCACGATGAGTTCGCGCACCGGGAACAATGGACGCGATACGAACCAGATCACCAGCGCCCAGCCCAAGCCGATCGCCGCGAACAGCATCAGCAGGTCCGAGATCAGGTTGAGCAGCGCCGGCCGGTGCCACAGCCCGGTTTCCACCGCCGGTGCGCGCCCGCCCGCCCGCGCCCGGCTGCGGGCGACGGCGGGTGCAGCGGCACGGGCGCGGAGCTCAGCCAAGGCGGGCCCCCTCCAGGATCTTCAGGCACAGCGCCTCGAAGCTCAGGCCGGCGACCCGGGCCGACATCGGCACCAGCGAGTGCGCCGTCATGCCCGGCGAAGTGTTCATCTCGAGCAGATAGGGACGGCCGTCCTCGGTCAGGATCAGGTCGGCGCGCCCCCAGCCACGACAGCCCAGCATGCGCGCGCACTTCATGACCAGCGCCTGGAGCACGGCTTCCTGTTCGGCCGGCAGGCCGCAGGGGCAGTCGTAGCGCGTGTCGTCGGTGAAATACTTGTTCTGGTAATCGTAGTTGCCGCCCGGCGCCACGATGCGCACCAGCGGCAGCGGCTGATCCTCGAGGAAGGGCGCGGTCAGCTCGGCACCGGCAATGAATTCCTCGGCGATCACCAGGTCGTCGTAGCGCGCCGCGAGCTCCCAGGCGGCGGCGAGCTGGCCGGCCTCGGTGACCTTGGTCGCGCCCATGCTGGAACCCTCGTGCACCGGCTTGACGAAGATCGGCAGGCCGAGGTCGCGCACCACCGCGCCCCAGTCGCTGTCGGCGTCGAGGATGGCGTAGCGCGGCGTGGGCAGGCCGGCGGCCAGCCACACCATCTTGGTGCGCCACTTGTCCATGCTCAGCGCCGACGCCATCACGCCGCTGCCGGTATAGGGAATGCCCATCAGCTCGAGCGCGCCCTGCACCGTGCCGTCCTCTCCGCCGCGGCCGTGCAGCGCGATGAACACGCGGTCGTAGCCTTCTTCCTTGAGGCAGTGCAGATCACGCTCGGCCGGGTCGAAGGCATGCGCATCGACCCCCGCGCCCTGCAGCGCGGCCAGCACCGCACGCCCGGACATCAGCGAAACCTCGCGTTCGGCGGACGCGCCGCCGAACAGAACTGCCACCTTGCCGAACCGCTTCACACCAGCTCCTCGTAGTTGGCGAGCTTGCCCGGCACTGCGCCGATGCTGCCCGCACCCATCGTGATCACCACATCGCCATCGCGTGCCGCCGACACGATGGCTGCCGGCATCTCCGCGATGTCCTCGACGAACACCGGCTCGACCTTCCCGGCCACCCGCAGCGCGCGCGCCAGTGCGCGGCCGTCGGCGGCGACGATCGGCGACTCGCCAGCGGCATAGACCTCGGCCAGCAACAGCGCATCGACCGTCGACAGCACCTTCACGAAATCGTCGAAGCAGTCGCGCGTGCGCGTGTAGCGGTGCGGCTGGAAGGCGAGCACCAGGCGCCGGCCGGGAAAGGCACCGCGCGCGGCCGCCAGCGTCGCCGCCATCTCGACCGGATGGTGGCCATAGTCGTCGATCAGCGTGTAGCTGCCCGCGGGTTCGCCGTCCTGATCGAGCAGCGGCACCTCGCCATAGCGCTGGAAGCGCCGGCCGACGCCGCGAAATTCGGCCAGCGCCTTGACGATGGCCGCATCGGGCACCTGCACCTCGGTGGCCACCGCGATCGCTGCCAGCGCATTGAGCACGTTGTGCATGCCCGGCAGGTTGAGCTCGATCGGCAGGCGCGTGGTGGTGCCGTTGACGCGCACCGCGTCGAACAGCATGCGTCCGCTCTCCGCGCGGATGTTCTCGGCACGGATGTTGGCAGTCTCGGACAGCCCGTAGCGCACGATCTGCTTCGACACCAGGGGCATGATCGAGCGCACGTGCGGATCGTCCTCGCACAGCACGGCGACGCCATAGAATGGCAGCCGCTGCAGGAAATCGACGAAGGCCTGCTTCAGCCGCGCGAAATCGTGGCCATAGGTGTCCATGTGATCGGCGTCGATGTTGGTGACGACCGAGATCACCGGACTCAGCATCAGGAACGACGCGTCGGATTCGTCCGCCTCGGCGACGAGGAAATCGCCCTTGCCCAGCCGCGCGTTGGCGCCTGCGGCGTTCAGTCGGCCGCCGATCACGAAGGTCGGGTCGATGCCGCTTTCGGCCAGGATGCTGGCGACGAGCGAGGTCGTCGTCGTCTTGCCGTGCGTGCCGGCGATCGCGATGCCGCTCTTGAGCCGCATCAGCTCGGCAAGCATCTGCGCACGTGGCACCACGGGGATGTGCCGCGCGCGTGCGGCGACCACCTCCGGGTTGTCGTTCTTCACCGCGGTGGACACCACCAGCACGTCCGCACCGGCGATATGGGCCGCGTCATGCCCCTGCATCACGCAGGCGCCCATCGCCCGCAGCCGCCGCGTGGCTGCACTGTCGCCGAGATCGGAACCGCTGACGGTGTAGCCCTGATTCACCAGCACCTCGGCGATGCCGCTCATGCCGGAGCCGCCGATACCGACGAAATGGATGTGCTTGACCTTGTGTTTCATGGATTGCCTCCGCCGGCAAGCTCCTCGCAGATGCGCGCGACCGCCTCGGTGGCGCGCGGCCTGGCCTGAGCGCGGGCGTTCTCGGCCATCTGCAGCAGGCGCTGACGGTCCGTGCTGGCGAGAATGCCGGCCAGTCGTTCGGCAGTGAGTTCGTTCTGCGGCAACAGCCAGGCAGCGTCCCTGTCGGCGAGGAAGCGCGCGTTGCCGGTCTGGTGATCGTCCACCGCGTGCGGAAAGGGCACCAGCAGGCTGGCTGCGCCGACCGCTGCCAGTTCCGCCACCGTGAGGGCGCCGGCACGGCAGATCACCAGGTCGGCCTCGGCATAGGCGCGTGCCATGTCGTCGATGAAGGGGCGCAGATCGCCGTCCACGCCGGCCGCGGCGTAGGCGGTACGCAAGGCCTCGAGCTGCTTCTCGCCCGCCTGATGCACCACCTGCGGGCGCGTGTCCGCCGGCAGCCGTGCGAGCGCCTGCGGCACCGTCTCGTTCAGCACCGCCGCGCCCAGGCTCCCCCCCACCACCAGCAGGCGCAGCGGACCACGTCGAGCGGAAAAGCGCTCCGCCGGCGGCGCAACCGCGGTGATCTCTTCGCGCACCGGGTTGCCGACCCAGTTCGCCCCCTTCAGCACGGAAGGGAAGCCGGACAGCACCCGGTCGGCCACGCCGGCCAGCACGCGATTGGCGAGACCGGCCACCGAGTTCTGCTCGTGCAGCACCAGCGGGCGCCCTAGCAGGGCCGCCATCATGCCGCCGGGAAAGGTGATGTAGCCGCCCATGCCGAGCACGACGTCGGGCCGGGCGCGGCGCAGTTCGCGCAGCGCCTGGGCGAAGCCCGACAGCAGGTTGAGCGGCAGCAACAGCTTGCGCAGCAAGCCCTTGCCGCGCAGCGCACCGAAGCGCACCCAGGCGGTGTCGTAACCGCGCTGCGGGACGATGCGCGCTTCCATGCCCTCGGGGTTGCCCATCCAGACGATGCGCCAGCCCTTCGCGCGCAGCGTCTCGGCGACCGCGACGCCGGGAAAGATGTGGCCGCCGGTACCGCCGGCCATCACCATCAGCGTCCTCATGGTGTCGCCCCACGCTTGAGCTGGCGCACTTCCCAGTCGATGCGCAGCAGGATGGCGAGCGCCACGCAGTTGGCGACGATGCCCGACCCGCCAAAGCTCATCAGCGGCAGGGTGAGGCCCTTGGTCGGCAGCAGACCCATGTTGACGCCCATGTTGATGAAGGACTGCACGCCGATCCACAAGCCTATCCCCTGCGCGACCAGGCCGGAGAAATAGCGCTCGAGCTTGATCGCCTCGCGGCCGATGACGAAAGCCCGCTGCACCAGCAGCGCGAACAGGGCGACGATGACCAGCACGCCGGCCAGGCCCAGTTCCTCGGCGATCACCGCGAGCAGGAAGTCGGTGTGCGCCTCGGGCAGGTAGAAGAGCTTCTCGACGCTCGCGCCCAGGCCGACGCCGAACCACTCGCCGCGGCCGAAGGCGATCAGCGCGTGCGACAACTGATAGCCCTTGCCGAAGGCGTCCTGCCACGGGTCCATGAAGCCGAACAGGCGGTCGCGACGGTAGGGCGAAGTCCAGATCAGGATCACGAAGCCGATCACCGCCACCACCGCCAGCAGCGCGAAGACGCGCACGTTGACGCCACCGAGGAACAGCACGCCGAAGGCGATCGTCGTGATGACGACGAAGGCGCCGAAGTCCGGCTCGCGCAGCAGCAGAAAGCCGACGAAAAGGATGACCGACATCATCGGCAGGAAGCCTCGGCGGAAGCTGCCCATCACGTCGAGCTTGCGCACCGTGTAGTCGGCCGCGTAGAGCGCGGCGAAGATCTTCATCAGCTCGGACGGCTGCAGGTTGATCGGGCCGAAACCCAGCCAGCGCTGGGCGCCATTCACCTCGCGCCCGAGGCCGGGAATCAGCACCACGATCAGCAGCACCACGCCGAACACGAACAGGGCCGGCGCGAGCCGCTGCCACTGCGTCATCGACAACTGGAAGGAGGCAAGCCCGGTGGCGATGCCGATGGCGAGGAAGACAGCGTGCCGCAGCAGGAAATAGTGCTGCTGGTAGCCGGTGAAGCGACTGCCCTCGGCGATCGCGATCGACGCCGAATACACCATGACCAGGCCGATCAGCAGCAGACCGACCGCCGACCAGATCAGCACCAGATCGAGTTCATGCGCCGGCCCCCCCGGCCTCGCGAGCCGTCCGGCCACGGATGCCGCCTCGCTGCCTGGCGCGCGGCGGCGGAACGGGAAAAGCCTGGCGAGCGCAGAGCCCAGGCGGGCGGACGAACGGATCGACGCGTGCGTGCTCATCGCGGGCTCACTCCCGGCAGACGACGCACCGCGCTGACGAACACCTCGGCGCGATGCGCATAGTTTCGGAACATGTCGAGACTGGCGCAGGCCGGCGACAGCAGCACTACGTCGCCCGGCTGCGCCAGCGCATCGGCACGCTCGACGGCGCGATCGAGATCGACGGCGTGCTCGAGCGCCACGCCGCACCCGGCGACCGCGCCTTCGATGCGCGCGGCGTCACGGCCGATCAGCACCACCGCGCGCGCGTGCCGTGCCAGCGCGTCGGCCAGCGGCGAGAAATCCTGGCCCTTGCCGTCGCCGCCGGCGATCAGCACGACCGGGCTGGGCAGGCCGTCCAGCGCAGCGACGGTCGCGCCCACGTTGGTGCCCTTCGAGTCGTCGTAGTAGCGCACGCCGTCGGCACGTTCGGCGACCAGCTCGACGCGGTGCGGCAGCCCGCGGAACGCTCGCAGACCGTCGAGCAGCGATCGCGGTTCGATGCCGAGCCCGCCCTCGCACAATGCCAGCGCCGCGAGCGCGTTGGCGGCATTGTGGCGGCCCGCCAGCGGCAGCTCGTCGAGCGCCAGCAGGCGATCCTGGCCACGCACGAGCCAGCCGCGGCCGTCGGCCTCGACCAGCCCGTAGTCGCTGTCGGTGCCCGGCGCGCCGGTCCCGAAGCGGATCGCACGCCGTCCGGCCAGTGCCATCGCGGCAACACGGACATCGTCGCGGTTCAGGACCTGCACGCCCTGCCCCTGGAAGATTGCCGCCTTGGTCATCGCATACGCGTCAAGGCCGGCATAGCGGTCGAGGTGATCGTCGGTGACGTTGAGCACCGTGGCGGCATCGGCGTCGAGGCCGGTCATCGTCTCGATCTGGAAACTCGACAGCTCCAGCACCCAGCATTGCGGCAGGTGCAGGCCCAGCTCGAGGCGTTCCATCAGCACGTCGAGCGCTGCCGGGCTGATGTTGCCGGCAGCGACGGCATCCAGCCCGGCCGCCTGCGCCAGCGCGGCGGTGAGCGCGGTGGTGGTGGTCTTGCCGTTGGTGCCGGTGATGGCGAGGATGCGCGTCCGTGCGCGCACGCCCAGTTCGTCCAGCGCCTGCGCCAGCAGGCTCATTTCCCCGGTCACCGTCAGGCCGCGGCGACGCGCCTCGGCGATGACGCCCACGCGCGGATCGAGGCCCGGGCTGACGGCGACGAGATCGATGCCGTCGAGCACCTCGACGCCGAAGACCCCGGCGATGATCTCGGCCAGCGGCGCATCCGCGCGCAGCGCGTCGACGCCCGGAGGCTGGCCGCGACTGTCGGCCACACGCACGCGCGCACCGCGCAGCGCGCACCAGCGCGCCATCGCCAGGCCCGATTCACCGAGCCCTAGCACCAGGACATGTTTTCCGGTGAGTGCGCTCATCTGAGTTTCAGCGTCGACAGGCCGAACAGCACCAGCATGATGGTGATGATCCAGAAGCGGACCACCACCTGCGTTTCCTTCCAGCCGCCCAGCTCGTAATGGTGGTGCAGCGGCGCCATGCGGAAGATGCGCTTGCCGCCGGTGGCCTTGAAGTACAGCACCTGGACCATCACCGACAGGGTCTCGGCGACGAACAGGCCGCCCATGATGAAGAGGACGATCTCCTGCCGCACGACGACCGCGATCGTGCCCAGCGCCGCGCCCAGCGCCAGCGCGCCGACGTCGCCCATGAAGACCTCGGCCGGATAGGCGTTGAACCACAGGAAGCCGAGACCGGCGCCGCAGATCGCGCCGCAGAACACCGCCAGCTCGCCGGCGCCGGCGACATAGGGCACGCCCAGATACTTCGAGAATCCGATGTGCCCGGCGACGTAGGCGAAGATGGCGAGCGCGCCGGCGACCATCACCGTCGGCATGATCGCCAGGCCGTCGAGCCCGTCGGTGAGGTTCACCGCATGGCTGGTGCCGTTGATGACGAAATAGGTCAGCGCGATGAAGCCGAACACCCCCAGCGGATAGGCGACCGCCTTGAAGAAGGGCACGATCAGTTGGGTCTGGGCCGGCGTGTCGGCGTTGAGGCCGAGGAAGATCGCCGCAGCCAGCGCGATCGCCGAGGTCCACAAATACTTCCAGCGGCTGGCAAGGCCCTTGGGGTCGCGATGGACGACCTTGCGCCAGTCGTCCACCCAGCCGACGGCACCGAAACCCAGGGTCACGAGCAGCGTGACCCACACGTAGCCGTTCTTCAGATCGCCCCACAGCAGCACGGTGATGCCGATCGCGATCAGGATCAGCGCGCCGCCCATCGTCGGCGTGCCGGCCTTGGTGAGGTGCGACTTGGGGCCGTCGTCGCGCACCGCCTGGCCGATCTTCTTTGCGGTGAGCCAGCGGATCACGCCGGGCCCGGCGACGAGCGAGATCGCCAGCGCAGTGAGCGCGGCCAGCACGGTGCGCAGCGTGATGTAGCCGATTACGTTGAAACCGCGGATGTCCTGGCCGAGCCAGAGAGCGAGTTCGAGGAGCATTTCAAGAGTCGGTAGTCTTCACGGGGGGCGAATTGTGCACTGCCGCAAGCGCATCCGCCACCCTCTCCATCCGCATGAAGCGGGACCCCTTCACCAGCACTACGCTATCCATGTCCAGACGCCCGGCCAACGCTGCCACGAGCGCCTCGACCGACGAAAAATGCTGCCCGCCTTCGCCGAAATTGCGCGCCGCCACCGCGCTCATCTCGCCCAGAGCATAGAGGCCGTCGATGCCCTTGCTCTTGGCGTAGCCGCCGATCTCGTCGTGCAGTTGCGCGCTGGCATCGCCGATCTCGCCCATGTCTCCAAGCACCAGGTAGGTGTGGCCCGGCATGGCGGCGAGGACGTCGATGCCGGCACGCACGGAATCGGGGTTGGCGTTGTAGCTGTCGTCCAGCACCACTGCGCCCTGCGGACCCTCACGACGCTGCAGGCGACCGCGCGTGCCGGTGAAACCGGCCAGGCCGTCGGCCACCGCGTCGATGGACACGCCCGCGGCCAGGCAGACCGCCGCGGCACCGACCGCATTGCGTGCGTTGTGCAAGCCCGGCACCTGCAGATCGAACGCGATCGTGCCCTGCGGCGCGTCGACTTCGATGCGGGTACCAAAGGCGCGCAGCGTACACCTGCCGCGCACGTCGGCCGCGTGGTCGATACCGAATGTCACAATCGCGCGGCCCGCGTTCATCGCCCGCCAGTAGTCGGCATAGGCTTCATCGGCGTTCACGACGGCGACGCCGCCGCTACCCAGCCCTTCGTAGATGGAGCCCTTCTCGCGCGCCACCTCGTCGAGAGAGCCCAACCCCTGCAGGTGGGCACGCTGGGCGTTATTGACGATCGCCACGGTGGGCCGCGCCAGCCCCGTCAGGTAGGCGATCTCGCCAGGGTGATTCATGCCCATCTCGATCACTGCGGCGCGATGGAAGTCGCGCAGCTTGAGCAAGGTCAGCGGCAGACCGATGTCGTTGTTCAGGTTGCCCTGCGTCGCCAGCACCGCCTCCTCGCCGAAGCCGTCGCGACGTGCCTGCGCACGCAGGATGGCGGCGCACATTTCCTTGACCGTGGTCTTGCCGTTGCTGCCGGTGACGCCGATCAGCGGCAGCGCGAAACGGGCGCGCCAGGCCGCGGCCAGCGTGCCGAGCGCCAGGCGCGTGTCGTCGACGACGACGAGCGGCAGCGGCGCAGCGCTCGGCAGGCTGGAATGCGCATCGGCCCAGCGCGCATCGACCATCGCTGCCGCTGCGCCGGCCGAGGCGGCAGCGGTGACGAAGTCGTGACCGTCGAAGCGCTCGCCGCGCAAGGCGACGAAGAGCTGCCCGGGCGCCAGCGACCGGCTGTCCGTGCCGACCGCGTCGAAGCGTGCCGACCCGATCCCGCGCGCACCATGCGCGCCCAGCACCCGCAGCGCGTCGTCGAGCATCATCATCGTTCGCCCCTCCGTTCGTGCCACAGCTTCAGCGCCTCGCGTGCCTGTTCCAGGTCCGAGAACGGCAGGCGGACGCCGAGCACCTCCTGGTAGGGTTCGTGGCCCTTGCCGGCGATGACGACCACGTCGTCGCGTCCGGCATCGACGACGCTGCGGCGGATGGCCTCCGCACGGTCGATGATGTGCTCGGCAGAGGGACCGGCGCCGGCGGCCACCGCCTCGATGATGCGCAGCGGATCTTCGCTGCGCGGATTGTCGCTGGTGATCAGCACCCGGTCAGCGAGCTGGCGCACGACCTCGCCCATGATCGGACGCTTGCCCGGATCGCGATCGCCGCCGCAACCGAACACGCACACCAGCCGCCCGCCGCGGGAGTGCGCGGTGTCGCGCACCGCCTCCAGCACCTTCGCCAGTGCATCGGGCGTATGCGCATAGTCGATGACGATCAGCGGCTCACCCTCGCCGCCGACGAGCTGCATGCGGCCCTCGGGGGGCGTGAGCTGGGACACCACCGGCAGGATGTCCGCGAGCGCGATGCCGCGCGCCAGCAACGCGCCAATCACCGCCAGCAGGTTGGACACGTTGAACGGCGCCACCATGCGCACCGCGACCTCACTGCGGCGCCCGTCCCACGACAGGTCGAACTGCAGGCCGGTGGGGGTCATGCGCAGATGCTCGGCAACCAGCACGCGGATGCCGCGGGCCGCTGTAGCGTTGCCGGCGGCGAGCGTGTACCCGATCAGTTCCGCGCCACCGGCCGCCAGCGCACGCGCCTGCAGCAGGCCGAAGGCGTCGTCGAGGTTGATCACGCTGCAGCACACACCGGGCAGCGAGAACAGCCTGGCCTTGGCCGCCGCGTAGGCATCCATCGTGCCGTGGTAGTCGAGGTGATCGCGGCTGAGGTTGGTGAAGATCGCCACATCCACCAGCGCCCCATTGACGCGTCCCTGGTCGAGGCCGATGGATGAGACTTCCATCGTCGCCGCAGCGGCGCCGGCGGCCAGGAAGGATGCCAGCATGCCGTGCAGTTCGAGCGCGTCGGGAGTGGTGTTCAGGCTCGCCGCCAGATTGCCCGGGAAGCCGCAGCCCAGGGTGCCGATCACGCCGCAGCGCGTGCCGAGCCGCTCCAGCACCCGTGCCAGCCACTGGCTGACGGTGGTCTTGCCGTTGGTGCCGGTGATGCCGGCGAGCCAGAGCTGCTCCGACGGACGACCATAGATCTCATGGGCGAGGAAGCCGGCAGCGTCGCGCAGACCCTCGACCGCAACGGACGGGACCGGCAAGGCCCCGGCCTGGAAGCCGTCGCCGCTCTCCCACAGCACCGCGGCCGCACCGCGTTCGACGGCCGCGTCGATGTAACGCCGGCCGTCGGTCCGATAGCCCGGCCACGCGGCAAAGACCTCACCGGCACCGAGCTTGCGCGAATCGGCGGTAATTCCGCGCGCATGAACCCCGGCGGCGGCGAGCCGCTCGAGGATGGAGGCGATCGAAGGGCTCACATGCTCTCCCGCACGATGGCCGGCGGCGCATCACCCGGCTTGCGCGCAAGCTGCAGCGGGGTCAGTGGCGCATCGGGCGCCACGCCCATGGTGCGCAGGGACCCCTCGACGATGCGCGCAAAGACCGGCGCCGCCACGGTGCCGCCGAAATACTGGCCCGCCGAGGGCTCGTCGATCATCACGGCAACCACCAGGCGCGGATTCGACGCCGGCGCGAAGCCGACGTAGGAGGAGACGTACCGGTTCGTGTAGCGACCGCCGTCCAGCTTGTGGGCCGTCCCCGTCTTGCCCGCGACGCGATAGCCGGCGACCTGGGCCTTGGGCGCGGTACCGCCGGGGGCGGAGGCCATCTCCAGCATCGCACGCATGTCGCGCGCCGTCTGGGGCGAGTAGATGCGACGCCCCATCGTGGGCGGCGTTCCGAGCTTGGTGAGCGAAAGCGGCACGAGTTCGCCGTCGCGCGCGAAGGCCAGGTAGCCACGGGCCATCTGGATCAGGCTCACGGAGATGCCGTGGCCGTAGGACATGGTCGCCTGTTCGATGGGCTTCCATGTCTTGGGCGGCCGCACGCGGCCACTCGCCTCGCCCGGGAAGCCCATGTTCAGCGGCGCGCCGAAGCCGATCTGTTCGAACAGGTGTGCCATCTCGTCGGGGCTGAACTGCAGCGCCATCTTGACCGTGCCGATGTTGGACGACTTCTGGATGACTTCCGCCACCGTCAGCACGCCGTGCCGGTGCGAGTCCGAGATCGTCGCCGAGCCGATGGTCATGCGCCCCGGGCTCGTGTCGATGGCGGTGTTGGGCTTGACCTTGCCACGATCGAGGGCGAGCCCGACGATGAAGGGTTTCATCACCGAGCCGGGCTCGTAGGTGTCGGTGAAGACGCGGTTGCGCAACTGAGCGCCGGTCAGGTTGGCGCGGTTGTTCGGGTTGTAGGTCGGCGCATTGACTAGGGCGAGCACCTCGCCGGTGCGCACGTCGAGCACGACCGCGGCACCGGCCTTGGCCTTGTGCGTGGTCATCGCATCGCGCAGGGCGGTCCATGCGATGTACTGGATCTTGCCGTCCATCGCCAGCGTGACGTCCTCGCCGTCGCGCGGGGCACGGATCGCCTCGACGTCCTCGACCACCTGGCCGCGCCTGTCCTTGATCACGCGGCGCGCACCGGGCCGGCCGGCAAGCTGCTTCTCGAAGGTGAGCTCGATCCCCTCCTGCCCCTTGTCCTCGACGTTGGTGAAACCCAGCATGTGGGCCATGACCTCGCCGCCGGGGTAGTAGCGGCGAAACTCCTGCTGCTGATGGATGCCCGGCAGCTTGAGGTCGACGATGCGCTGCGCCACTTCGGGCGCGAGCTGGCGCTTCAGGTAGACGAAATCGCGCGCGCCGGCGAGCTTGTCGTTGAGCTCGCGCACGTTCATCTCGAGCAGTGCCGCCAGCCTGCGCGCATCGGCCGGCTCCAGCTTCACGTCGGAAGGGATGGCCCAGATCGAACGCACCGGCGTGCTCACCGCGAGGATGTCGCCGTTGCGATCGGTGATGCGGCCCCGGGTGGCGGGCACCTCGAGGATGCGCGCATAGCGCGATTCGCCCTTGGCCTGCAGGAACTCGTCATTCACGCCCTGCAGATAGAACGCCCGACCGGCCAGCGTGACCGAGCCGGCAAGCAGCGCGAGCAGCACGAAGCGCGGACGCCAGACCGGCAGATCGCGCTTGAGCAGGGGGTTGTGATTGAAAGTGACGGTACGCTGGTTCTTCATGATTGCGGCTCCACCACGACCACCTGCGCAGGGATCGGCGGACGCATGCCCAGTTTGTCGCGCGCGAGCTTCTCGACTCGCGCGTGGGACGCCCAGGTGCTCTGCTCGAGTTGAAGCTGCCCCCACTCCACTTCCAGTCCGTGTGCGCGGGTCTGCTCGCGCTCGAGCTGGACGAAGAGCTTGCGCGCCTGATGCTGGGATGCGACCACGCCCAGCGCACTGGCGACCACGAGGGCGACGAGAATGGCGTCGACGCGGATCATGCGGCCACCCCGCTACGTTCGGCGACGCGCATCACGGCGCTGCGGGCCCGCGGATTGGCCGCGATTTCGTCCGCGGCGGGTCGCAACGCCTTGCCCACCAGCGCGAGACGCGGCGACGGCAACTCGGCGGCGCGCACCGGCAGGCGCGCGGGCAGCACCGGGGGACGCGACTCGTCACGCATGAAGCGCTTCACGATACGGTCTTCGAGCGAATGGAAACTGATCACCACCAGCCGGCCGCCCGCGCGCAGGCGGGTCACGCAGGCCGGCAGCACGCGCTTCAGCTCTTCAAGCTCCTGATTGATGAAAATCCGTAGAGCCTGGAAGGAGCGTGTCGCCGGGTGCTGCCCCGGCTCGCGTGTACGGACCGCCTTTTCCACGATCGCGGCAAGTTGTCCAGTGGTTGCAACAGCCCCCCCTGTCCGAGCAGTTGCAATCGCCTTTGCAATCGCATGAGCAAACCGTTCTTCCCCATAGTCCCTGAGCACCTCCGTGATCTGGCCGACGGATGCCTCCGCCAGCCACTCCGCCACGGTCTGCCCGCGGCTCGTATCCATGCGCATGTCCAAAGGCGCGTCGAATCGAAAACTCATGCCGCGAGCGGCATCGTCAAGCTGGGGGGATGACACCCCCAGGTCCAGCAATACCCCATCCACCTGAGCCACGCCGAGGCGATCGAGCTCTTCGTCCAGCGCGCTGAACGGCTGATGCACCAGCGTCAGGCGCGGATCGGCGATCGCCTGTCCCGCCGCGATCGCCGATGGATCGCGATCGAACGCAATCAGCCGACCTCCGCTGCCGAGCCTCGACAGCACGGCCCGGCTGTGACCGCCGCGCCCGAAGGTGCCGTCGACATAGATGCCGTCCGGCTGCACCGCCAGCGCCGCGACCGCTTCCGCGAGCAGCACGCTGACGTGTTCATGCGCGGCGCTCACAGTGCGAGGCTCTCGAAACCGGCCGGCAGGCCATCGGTGGCCAGCGCCAGCATCTTTTCCTGCTGCTCCTGCCAGCGCGCATCCGACCACAGCTCGAAGTGACTGCCCTGCCCCACCAGCCACACCTGCTTTTCGAGTTGCGCGAACTGTCGCAAGGACTGCGCGATCAGCACACGTCCGGCAGCATCCAGCGCCTCGTCCTGCGCATAGCCGATCAGCAGGCGCTTCAGCATCGCTGCCTGGTGATCGAAGCTGGGCGCGGCAAGCACCTGATCGCGAATGGGAATCCAGGCCGGAACGGGATAGACCAGCAGGCAGCGATGCGGATGCGCAGTGATCACCACCTGACCGTCCTGAACCGCGAGCGCCTCCCGATGCCGCGAGGGAATCGCAAGGCGACCCTTGGCATCGAGACTGAGCGCGACGGCTCCCTGGAACATTGCTCCCCCTGGCGGCACTGGCGAAGCGTCGAAACGACACTTTCACCCACTTTTTTCCACTTAGCTCCACTTTAGTGCATCACCCCCTGCCGGTCAAGCGCATCACGGTGCGTTTTTCTTTGCTACACAATGACTTATGAGCATCTGCGCAATCTGGGGAAACCCTGAAAAATCAAGGGTGATAACGCCGGATGATGAAAAATCGCGCGAAGTGGAGGCCGCCCGCAGCGAAAGTGGGGCGAAGTGGTGAACGCGGGTCGCAGAGGGGCCGATCGGCCACCCCAAGGGCAGCGGAACAGGCAGGAAGAATCGACGACGACGATCGCCGAACG
Source organism: Betaproteobacteria bacterium (assembly GCA_004295105.1). Classification (GTDB taxonomy): domain Bacteria; phylum Pseudomonadota; class Gammaproteobacteria; order Burkholderiales; family Rhodocyclaceae; genus Thauera. Next base: position 29,611 of record SHNC01000067.1, read on the forward strand.
ATGCGCAACGCCGCCGCCGGGCCGGAGGCTGTCGATGCGGACATGCGCATCGTGAATCGACAATGGAAGAGGGAAGTTCGCCGATAAGCCGGGTTCTGTCGAACGCCGCCGGCTCAGGCCGACGTCATCGGGCAGTCATTCCTCTGGGCGACACGTTGCCGTGACGCTCTAGCAGCCTACCCGGGAGCGACGCGAGCCACGCCATTACTCCCCTATTTGGCCTTGCCCCGGATGGGGTTTACCGTGCCAGTCCTGTTGCCAGTCCTGCGGTGGGCTCTTACCCGACGGCGCTGTCGCGCCGACCGGCACCGCGCTTGCGCACGGCACCGCACCGTTTCACCCTTGCCTGATCCGTCGGCAGCGGCATTCGCCGCTCCCGCCACTGCCGCTTGCGCGGCAGCGCCCTTTGCGCAATGCACAAAGCCCTCCTCTTCAGGAGAGGGGCCTTGCCGCCTTGCGGCGGCGAAGCCCGGACAGCCATCGGCGGTCTGCTCTCTGTTGCACTTTCCGTCGCCTCGCGGCGCCCGGCCGTTAGCCGGCATCCTGCTCTATGGGGCCCGGACTTTCCTCCACGCACGACGAGGTGCGCAGCGACTGCCTGGCGAACTTCCCGACGCACATTATACGGCGGCGCGGGCGAAAGTCGTCCGACGGCGACGATCAGGCCGGCACAGCGGCGCCGGTCAGCTCGCCGGCTCGGCCTTCACGAACGCCGCCACGCCGTCCTTCAGGCGGAAGCTGCCGACCAGCGGGCCGGGCGGGCGGCCGCCCGGTGGATTCCAGTCCTGCACCAGGCAGCGTTCGGTGCCGGCCAGGTACCAGCGATTGCCTTGATGCAACGCCCACAGGCGATCGCCCGCCTCGTAGACCTCCATCGCGACCAGTGTCGTGGGACCGGGATGGATCGCCACCCGGCGCTGGCAATGCGGCAGGCGCGAGACGACGACGTATTGCGCCAGTTCGCCGTCCCAGACCCAGGCCTGCTCTCGCACGAGGATCAGCGCATGGTCCTTGCCCTCGATCGAATACGCGGTGGCACTGTTCTCGCAGGCCGCCAGCAGCGGCAGGCATGCCGCCACGAGCGCGACCCGCGGCGCGTTGCCCAGCCACATCGTCACTGCCTCCCGCATGGCCATGGATGCCGGCTCAGGCGACCAGCTTCCAGGCCACCGGTTCGCCGGCGCGCAGGGGCACGAGGGGGTCGCCGCCCAGGTAAGCGTAGGATTGCGGGACGATCCAGCTCTCGCGCTGCAGCGTGATGGTGCCGGTATTGGGCGGCAGGCCATAGAAAGCCGCGCCGTTGATGCTGGCGAATGCCTCGAGCTTTTCCAGCGCACCCGCCGCCTCGAAGACTTCGGCATACAGCTCGATGCCCGCATGCGCGGTGTAGCAGCCGGCGCAGCCACAGGCCGCTTCCTTGGTGCTGCGCGCGTGCGGCGCCGAATCGGTCCCGAGGAAGAAACGGCCGTTGCCGGAGGTCACGGCCTCGACCAGCGCACGACGGTGGGTTTCGCGCTTGAGCACGGGCAGACAGTAGTGATGGGGCCGGATGCCACCGGCGAAGATGGCGTTGCGGTTGAGCAGCAGGTGGTGCGCAGTCACCGTCGCCGCCACGTTGGCGCCCGCCGCACGGACGAACTGTGCCGCCTCGGCAGTGGTGATGTGCTCGAACACGATCCGCAGCTTGGGAAAGCGTCGCACCAGCGGCGACAGCACGCGCTCGATGAAGACGTGCTCGCGGTCGAACACGTCAACATCGTTGCCGGTCGCCTCGCCGTGCACGCACAGCACCATGCCGAGCGCCTCCATGCGCTCGAGCACCGGATAGACCTTGTCGATCGCCGTCACGCCGGCGTCCGAGTTGGTCGTCGCGCCGGCCGGGTACAGCTTCACGGCAATGATCCGGCCACTGGCCTTGGCACGATCGATCTCGTCGGGCGGCAGGTTGTCCGTGAGGTACAGGCTCATCAGCGGCTCGAAGCGGCTGCCCGGCACCGCGGCGAGAATGCGCTCGCGGTAGGCCAGCGCCTGCTCGGTGGTGGTCACCGGCGGCTTCAGGTTGGGCATGATGAGCGCACGGCCGAAACGTGCGGCGGTGTGCGGAACGACCGCGCCCAGGGCGTCGCCGTCGCGCACGTGGAGATGCCAGTCGTCGGGGCGGATGAGGGTGATCGATTGCATGGAGCCTTTCCCGGTTCGGATTGGCGCAATTATACGACCCGCGGCCACTGCCTCAGCGCGCCATTTTCCGCAGCCGTTCACTCGCCGCCGGCAGCCTTGAGTGCCAGCGCACGTGCGTAGAGGGCATTCTTCGCCGCGCCCGAAATGTCTGCGGCGAGGCGGGCAGCGGTCTTGACCGGCAACTCCGCCAGCAGCAGGGACAGCACCCGCTCCGCTTCCACATCGAGGCCTTCCGGCGGGGGCGCCCCGCGCAGCACGAGCACGAACTCGCCGCGACTGCGGTGCGGATCGGCGGCAAACCAGGCGGCCGTGTCCGCCAGCATCAGGCAGGCGACTTCCTCGTGGAGCTTGGTCAGCTCGCGCGCGATGACGATCTCGCGTGCGCCCCCCATCACCGCCTCCATGTCGGCCACGCATTCGGCCACCCGGTGCGGCGCCTCGTAGAACACCAGCACATCGGGATCGCCGGCCAGCTTCTGCAGGGCAGCACGCCGTGCCGCGCTCTTCGCCGGCAGGAAGCCGACGAATCGAAAGCCCGCATCGGCGAAACCCGAAACCGACAGCGCGGCGACCGCCGCACAGGCGCCGGGCACGGGCACCACCGGATGGCCGGCGGCACGTACGCGCGCCACGGCCCGGGCACCCGGGTCGGACACCGCCGGCGTACCGGCATCGGTGATGAGGGCGACATGGCGCCCTGCCGCCAGCAACTCGATCAACTGGCCGGCGGCCGCCTGCTCGTTGTGCTCGTGCACCGCGAGCAGGCGCGTGCGAATGCCGCAGGCATCGAGCAGGCGCTGGCTGTGGCGCGTGTCTTCCGCCGCGACGACGTCGACCGCGCGCAGCACGGCGAGCGCGCGCAAGGTGATGTCCTGCAGGTTCCCGAGCGGGGTGGCCACCACATACAATGACGGCGTCCTGGAAAGCGGCGCGCCCGCAGGGGTCGGGAGATCGTTCATGGGACGAGACGCATCAGGTGCGAACAGGAAGACAGGAAAGTGACGACGTCCAAACGCGACACCCGTACGCGGCATGAATCGGTTTCGGCGCGCATCGGTGCGCCCGCGAAGACGACCGCCGCCGCATCGCCCATTGTCGACGCCCGGCCGACACCGGCGCAAGCGCGCGGCCAATTGGCGGAAGAACTCGCCGCCCGGCACCTCTCCCGCCACGGCCTGCGCGTCATCGAGCGCAATGTGCGCTGCCGCGGCGGCGAGGTCGATCTCGTCTGCCTCGACCGCGGCACCGTGGTCTTCGTCGAGGTGAGGCTGCGCACCAGCGCGCGCTTCGGCGGTGCAGCCGAAAGCATCACCGCTGCCAAGCGCCAGCGCGTCCTGCTCGCCGCGCAATGGTGGCTGGGCGCCGGCGGCCGCCGTCACCGCGCTGCGCCCTGCCGCTTCGACGCGGTCCTGCTCGACGGCCTCGACGAAAACCGCATCAACTGGTTACCCGGTGCCTTCGATGCCGGTTAGGTGCCCATGCTAGACTTGCGCGTCCCAACGACAGCCCGCCGCGACATGGATCTCATCGACCGCGTATCCCGCCAGTTCGAGGACAGCGCCCGCACCAAGCTCGACGCCGTCGACCATCTGGCGGCCCCGATCGCCGGCGCCGTCGAGGTCATGACGGCCTCGCTGCTCAACAACGGCAAGATCCTTGCCTGCGGCAACGGTGGCTCGGCTGCCGACGCGCAGCACTTCGCCGCCGAGCTGGTGAATCGTTTCGAACTCGAGCGCCCGCCGCTCGCCGCCGTCGCGCTCACCACCGACAGTTCGACGCTGACCTCGATCGCCAACGACTACGACTTCACCCAGGTCTTTTCCAAGCAGGTGCGCGCCCTCGGTCAGCCGGGTGACGTCCTGCTGGCGATCTCGACCAGCGGCAATTCACCCAATGTCGCCGAGGCCATCACCGCGGCACACGAGCGCGAGATGCGCGTGATCGCCCTTACCGGCAAGGGCGGCGGCAGGATCGGCGAGATGCTCGCCGACGACGACATCCACCTGTGCGTTCCGGCCGATCGCACCGCGCGCATCCAGGAGGTCCACCTGCTGGTGCTGCATTGCCTGTGCGACGGCATCGACTGTCTCTTACTCGGAGTGGAAGACTGATGACGAAGCAACTGCCCCCCCTCCCCACCGGCACGGCCCGCCGCAAGCTGCTGCTGGGCATCGTCGCGGCTGCCGCGCTGCCCATGCTGCAGGCCTGCTTCCCGGTCGTGGCCACCGGCGTCGGCGCCGGCGCCGCAATGGTGTCCGACCGCCGCACCAGCGGCACCTACGTCGAGGACGAAGCCATAGAATGGAAGTCCGGTAGCCGCATCAGCGAGCATTTCGGCAGCAACACGCACGTCAACGTCACCTCCTTTAACCGCAACGCCCTGCTCACCGGCGAAGTACCGAATGACAACACCCGCGCCGAGGTCGAGCGTCTCGTCGCCGGTGTGGCCAACGTCAAGGGTATCGTCAATGAGCTGGTCGTGGGCCCGACCTCGTCACTGACGGCGCGCGGCAACGACACGCTGATCACTTCCAACGTGAAGGCGCGCATGGTCGACTCGCAGAACGTCCCCGCGCACAACGTGAAGGTGGTGACCGAGGTCAACGTCGTCTATCTGATGGGGCTGGTCACGCGCGCCGAGGCCGATGCCGCCGCCGAAGTGGCGCGCACCAGCCAGGGCGTCCGCAAGGTCGTGCGGGTGTTCGAATACATCAGCGACGAGGAAGCGCGCAGACTGGACAACCCCACTGGCGCCAATCGCTGAGCACGTCGCGAGGCGGAATCGGGGCGTGAACTTCCCGTCGTGAAACGGGCCCGTCTTCCATCCGCGCCGCGCGATCGCGGCCGGGTCCGCTGCGGTGAGACCGGCACCGCAGCGGCCTCCTTCTGCAGGAGTGGCTGAAGCTGCCGCAGGTGCGGCCGCGGCCGCGCCTCCGTCCGCGCGAAGGGCTCAGCCTGCGCCGGTTTCCAGCGCATCGAGCAGTTTCTGGTGCACGCCGCCGAAACCGCCGTTGCTCATGACCAGAATGTGGTCGCCCGCCCGCGCCATGGCAACCACGTCGGCAACCAGCGGTTCGAGCACGTCGTACGCCCGGGCCCTGGCGCCGAGCGGCGACAGCGCTGCGGCGGCATCCCACCCCAGCCCGCCCGCATAGCAGAACACCGCATCGGCCTGCTCCAGGCTGCCCGGCAGCAGCGCCTTCATCACGCCGAGTTTCATCGTGTTCGAGCGCGGCTCCAGCACGGCGAGAAGGCGTCCCGACGGCTGCCTGCGGCGCAGGCCCTCGATGGTCAGCGCGATCGCCGTCGGATGGTGCGCGAAGTCGTCGTAGACGGTGACGCCGCGTACCGTGCCGCGCACTTCCAGCCTGCGCTTGATCCCCTCGAAGCGTGCCAGGCTCGCGATCGCCTGCGCCGGCGTCACGCCGACGTGACGCGCCGCCGCGATCGCCGCCAGCGCGTTCTCGCGGTTGTGGCTGCCGGCCAGCGGCATGGGAACACGCCCCAGCTCGCCGTCACCCAGCCGGAACACCGCCTCTGCGTCGGTCGCGCCGGCGGCGGCGGACCATTGCGCATCGTCGTTGAACCACTCGAGTTCGGACCAGCATCCGCGCCCGATGACCCGCTTCAGGCTGTCTTCACGCGCATTGGCGACGATGCGGCCGGTACCGGGAATGGTGCGCACGAGGTGGTGAAACTGCGTCTCGATGGATGCCAGATCAGCGAAAATGTCCGCATGATCGAATTCGAGATTGTTCAGGATCGCGGTCCGCGGCCGGTAATGCACGAACTTCGAGCGCTTGTCGCAGAAGGCGGTGTCGTACTCGTCCGCCTCGATGACGAAGAACGGCGAATCCGTCAGCCGCGCCGACACGCCGAAGTTCTGTGGCACACCTCCCACGAGGAAGCCCGGGTTCAGGCCGGCATCCTCCAGCATCCACGCCAGCAGCGACGTCGTCGTGGTCTTGCCGTGCGTACCCGCCACCGCCAGCACCCAACGTCCGGCGAGCACGTGGTCCGCCAGCCACTGCGGCCCCGACACATAGGGCAGGCCGCGGTCCAGAATGGCTTCGAGCAGCGGGTTGCCGCGCGACACCGCATTGCCGACGACGAACACGTCGGGCGCGAGGTCGAGCTGCGATGCGTCGTAGCCCTCGGTCAGCGCGATCCCCTGCTCCTCGAGCTGGGTGCTCATCGGCGGATAGACGTTGGCATCGCAGCCGGTGACCTTGTGCCCCGCCGCACGGGCAAGCAGCGCGACGCCTCCCATGAAGGTGCCGCAGATGCCCAGAATGTGGATATGCATGAACGATGTGCTCCGCGGGGCCGTCATCCCATTGCAACCGGCCCGTGTAAAATGGGTCGCATTCTAACCGACGGTGATCGAGGCGCCGGCCTGTTCGCAGCGCTCCGGCCGCGGACAGACCGACCTCCCGTCGCCCGCTTCCACACGAGACCGCAGCCATGCCTTCACATGCCCACGCCTCCCGAAGCGGCAACCTGCGGCGCGAGATCGCCGCGCTCGCGGCACGCATGATGGCCGAGGACGGCATCAGCGATTTCGGCTTCGCCAAGCGCAAGGCCGCACGCCAGCTCGGCGCGGTCGACTCCGAGGTGCTGCCCAACAACGCCGAGATCGAAGTCGAGCTGCGCGCCTGGCAGGCGCTGTATCAGGACGAGGAGCAGCCTCAGCGGCTGTTCGAGATGCGCAGCGCCGCAGTCGAGATCATGCGTCTGCTCGAGGATTTCCGCCCCTACCTGACCGGTGGCGCGCTCGACGGCACGGCCGGCCGCTATTCCGAGCTGGAGATCGAGCTCTATCCCGAAAGCGCGAAGGAAGTGGAAATATTCTTCCTGAACCAGGACGTGGCCTACGAACACCGCGAGCCACGGCGCCCCGCGCCCGACGCGCCGGAAGCGATCCTCAGCTTCGACTGGGACGATCTGCCGGTCCGCCTGTCGATCTACCCGGCCAGCGCCGAGCGCAGGGGCCGTCGGGGACAGGAGCGCGCCCGGCTCGCCCAGGTGGAAGCCTTGCTGCAGAACCCGCCGGCCGCCGGCCACGAGCAGGGGACGCGCGGATGATCCGGAGTGCACGCATCGGTCTGGTGATCGCCATCGCCGCGGCGGCCGGAGTCGCCGGCTTTCTCGCCAACCGCCACCTGACGCCCGGCGACGCCACCACGCAGGCCGTGACCCAGGAGACGATCGACGCCCTGTTCGGCCTGCGCCTGCCCGACACCGACGGCGCCGAGCAGGCGATGGCGCAGTGGCGCGGCAAGGTCGTCGTGGTGAACTTCTGGGCAACCTGGTGCCCGCCCTGCCGCCGGGAAATTCCCGACTTCTCGGCCGCCAGCCGCGCGCTGGCCGGGCAACCGGTCCAGTTCGTCGGCCTCAGCATCGACGACGCCGACAAGGTGCGTGCCTTCGACAAGGAGCTCGACGTCCCCTATCCCCTCCTCGTCGCCTCGCCGCAGGTGCTCGCACTGGCCGCCGGATTCGGCAACAAGGCGCAGGCGCTGCCCTTCACGGTGATTTTCGATCGCGACGGCCAAGTCCGCCATGTGAAGCTCGGTACCTTGAACCGGGCCGATCTGGAAGGCAGAATCCGCGCACTGCTCCCCTCCTGACGACGCCGCAATGACCTTGCGAGCGTAGACAAATTGTCGAGAATTGCGGCAAACTTGATCGCATGATGCATTCAAGTTGCTGCCTGCAGCCCAAAGCCGCCCCGCCCGAAGCCGGTTCGCCAGCGATGGTCGAGACGGTGTTGCAGCCCGTTCAGGCGTCCGCGCGCTGCCCCGACGCAAGCGAATGGAAGCCCCGCGAGCCCGCCCACCGCGCATGCGCTCGCCGCCCCCTTTCCGCAACCGCATTCCGCCCTGCGCACAGGCAGGCATAGAACAACCTTTCATCCCGGGCGAACATCGACGGCTCGTCGGCCACCCGGCACGGAGAAAAGCATGGATCTGCGCAAGCTCAAGAAACTGATCGACCTCGTCCAGGAGTCGGGCATTTCCGAACTGGAAGTCACCGAAGGCGAGGAGAAGGTCCGCATCGCCAAGCATGCCGGCGGCGCCCCGGCCGCCTATGTCGCCCCCATGGCGGCCGCCATGCCGGCGCCGCTGCCGGCCGCGGCTCCGGCTGCGGCCGCGCCCACCGCTGCGGCCGCGGCACCGGCGGAAGATGCCCTGCCTGCCGGCAACGTCGTCAAGTCGCCGATGGTCGGGACCTTCTACCGTGCCTCGGCCCCCGGCGCCAAGCCACTGGTCGAGCTCAATCAGACCGTGGCCGAAGGCGACCGCCTGTGCATCATCGAAGCGATGAAGTTGATGAACGAGATCGAGTCGGAATTCAGCGGCACGGTGAAGGCCATCCTGGTCGAGAACGGCCAGCCGGTGGAATACGGCCAGCCGCTGTTCGTGATCGGCTGATCGCACCATGTTCGAGAAGATTCTCATCGCCAACCGCGGCGAAATCGCCCTGCGCATCCTGCGCGCCTGCCGCGAATTGGGCATCAGGACCGTCGCGGTGCACTCCGAGGCCGATACCGAAGCGAAGTACGTGCGCCTCGCGGACGAGTCGGTCTGCATCGGCCCCGCGCCGTCGGGCGCAAGCTACCTCAACGTGCCGGCCATCATCTCGGCCGCGGAGGTCACCGACTCCGAGGCGATCCATCCGGGCTACGGCTTCCTGTCCGAGAACGCCGACTTTGCCGAACGCGTCGAGCAATCCGGCTTCGTCTTCATCGGCCCCCGTGCGGAGACCATCCGCCTGATGGGCGACAAGGTGTCGGCCAAGGATTCGATGAAGGCTGCCGGCGTGCCCTGCGTACCCGGTTCGGAGGGCGCGCTGCCGGACGACCCGAAGGAGATCGTGAAGATCGCACGCGCCGTCGGCTACCCGGTGATCATCAAGGCGGCCGGCGGCGGCGGCGGCCGCGGCATGCGCGTGGTGCACACCGAGGCCGCGCTGCTCAACGCGGTCACCACCACCAAGGCCGAAGCCCAGGCCGCGTTCAGCAACCCCACCGTTTACATGGAGAAGTTCCTCGAGAACCCGCGCCATGTGGAAATCCAGGTGCTGGCCGACCAGCATGGCAACGCGGTGTATCTGGGCGAGCGCGACTGCTCGATGCAGCGCCGCCACCAGAAGGTGATCGAGGAAGCCCCGGCCCCCGGCATCGACCGCAAGCTGATCGCCAAGATCGGCGAACGCTGCGCCGAGGCCTGCCGTACGATCGGCTATCGCGGCGCCGGCACCTTCGAGTTCCTGTACGAGAACGGTGAGTTCTACTTCATCGAGATGAACACCCGCGTGCAGGTCGAGCATCCGGTAACCGAGATGATCACCGGCATCGACATCGTGCAGGCCCAGGTGCGGATTGCCGCCGGCGAGAAGCTGTGGTTCCGCCAGCGCAACATCGAGTTCCGCGGCCATGCCATCGAATGCCGGGTGAACGCCGAAGATCCCTTCAAGTTCACGCCCTCGCCCGGGCGCATCACCAACTGGCACACCCCGGGCGGTCCGGGCGTGCGCGTCGATTCCCACGTCTATAACGGCTACATGGTGCCGCCGCACTACGACTCGATGATCGGCAAGGTCATCACGTACGGCGATACGCGCGAGCAGGCGATCCGCCGCATGCGCATCGCCCTGTCCGAGATGATGGTCGAGGGCATCAAGACCAACATCCCGCTGCACCAGACGCTGATGCTGGACCCCGGCTTCAACAAGGGCGGCACCAGCATCCATTACCTGGAACACAAGCTGGCGAACCGCAACGAAGTGAAGACCTGAGCACGCCGCGATGTGGATCTCCGTGACGCTGCAGGCCGACGCCGACAAGGCCGAGGCCCTTTCGGACGCCCTCATGGAGGCGGGCGCGCTGTCGGTCTCCATCGAGGACGCGGACGCGGGTACCGAAGCGGAGAAGCCGCAGTTCGGCGAGCCCGGCCATCTGCCCACCTCGCTGTGGGACCACAGCCGCGTCATCGCACTGTTCGACGGCGCCACCGCCGGCGGCGAACTGGCTGCGATGCTGGCCGCAGCGGCCGGGAGCGCCGGGCTGCCGGCCGTGCCGCCCTTCACCACCGAAGAAATCGCCGAGCAGAACTGGGTGCAGCTCACGCAGAGCCAGTTCGACCCGATCCGCATCACCGACCGCCTGTGGATCGTGCCTTCGTGGCACGAAGCGCCCGATCCACAGGCGATCAACATCGAGCTCGACCCCGGCATGGCCTTCGGCACCGGCTCCCACCCCACCACCCGGCTGTGCCTGGAATGGCTCTGCGATGCGGTCACGCCCGGCTGCAGCGTGCTCGACTACGGCTGCGGCTCCGGCATCCTCGCCATCGCGGCCAAGCGGCTTGGTGCCGGTGAGGTGCTGGGCATCGACATCGACGAAAAGGCGGTCGAGGCGGCTCGCGACAACGCCGCCCGCAACCACGTGACGCTCCGCGTGCAGCACTCCGGCGTGCCGCTCGGCGATACTTTCGATGTGGTAGTGGCCAACATCCTGACGAATCCGCTTTGCGTGCTGGCACCGGCAATCGCGGCGCGCGTGGCGGCCGGCGGACGCGTCGCATTGTCCGGCGTGCTCGAGACACAGTCGCAGCAGGTCATCGACGCCTGGGCACCCTATCTGGCGCTCGAGGTCGGAGCGACCTTCGACGGCTGGGTTCGCCTGGAGGGCCGCCGCTGAGCGTCACGGTCATGATGCTGACGCGCTGCCCCGCCTGCCAGACGGTCTTCCGGCTGCATCCGGAGCAGCTCCGTGCCCGCAATGGCGAGGTCCGTTGCGGACATTGCTTCAACCCCTTCAACGCTCTTCAGCATCGGATCGCCACGCCCGATCAGCCGGCCGACGCGATGCCCGGCCCGGCAGGCGAGGCTCGCCCCCCGTCCCCGCGCAGCAGGGAACCCACACCGGCGGCTGCGGCAAGTGCGGCCGATACCCTCGACTTCGAGCTGCCGGAATTCCCGCCATTCGACGATGCGCGCCCCGCCGCCGGCCCGCCCGCGCTCGAACATCGGCCCGGCACGACTCTGCCAGGGGCCGCATCGAGCGCTGCCGAGGCCCCCGCGCCCGACCAGGCCGACCTGGAGGAACCCACCACGGCTGCCGACGCCCTGCCGGAGGTCATCCGCAGTGCCCGGCGCAGTCCGGCCGAATTCGACGAACGCCCCCCCCGTACGACGAGCAGCACGTCCCCGAGCGGATGGACCGAGGACATCTCACGGTCTGCGCCGCCGCCCGCGTACGAGCCCGCGTACGAGCCTAC
>SHNC01000242.1 GCA_004295105.1 Betaproteobacteria bacterium
GCATGGTGCCGGCGGCAGCGTGTGCGCGAACTTCATGGATCTGCGCTTCCTGACGCCGGGGCGCGACAACATCCCGTTCCGCTATGGGCTGTGCGGTGGCGACGGCGGCTGGCGCCTGTTCGAGCGCATGGCCGACGGGCGGCGCTGGGTCGTCGCACCTTAGTGCCGGTCGGCGACGAATCCGCTCGCGGTGCGAGCCAGGCCGCTTCATCAATCGAGAGTCCGAACCCTTTCTCATGCAAGAAGAACACGCGCAGGTTTCGGCCATGCCCGCAACGCCGACGAAGAAGCGCAAGCGCCGCTGGCTGCGGGAGCTGGCCGTCTTCGTGGCGGCGCTGATCGCGATCCAGTGGTGGCAGAGCTGGAACGTGCCCGACGGTCCGGCGCCCGCCATCGAGGCGCCCTTCGTCGATGGCCGGCATGGCAGCCTCGCGGCGTGGCGCGCGGCGCATCCCGGGCAGCCGGTGCTGGTGTATTTCTGGGCCGACTGGTGCTCGATCTGCAAGGCGCAGCAGCGCGGCGTCGAGTCGCTGCGCGCCGACTGGCCGGTGTTGACGGTGGCGATGCAGTCGGGCGACGCGGCGGCGGTGGCGAAGGTGCTGCGCGAGCGCGGCCTGGACTGGACCACCGCCGTCGACGCCGACGGCCGCATCACCGCCAGCTACGGCCTGCGTGGCGTGCCGGCGATGGTGGTGATCGGCGGTGATGGCCGCATCCGCTCGGTGTCGGTGGGTTTCACCACCGAGCTGGGGATGCGGCTGCGGCTGTGGTGGGCGCGGCTGAGCGCCTGACGGGCTGTTTCCCGCCCACTGACATCGACGTGCCCCCTGGTGATCAACCTGCGGGATGCTGCGCATCTGCGCCCGATTCGACGTTCGGCGCGCTTGCTGCAACACTGCGGGCTGTGCATGCGCCCGGCCGATCGGGCGCGATTCCGGTGACCACCATGATTTCATCTGCTGCCGACCGGTCTGTCGAAGACCACCAAAGTCTTGTCCGCAACCTGCAGCGCGCCGATGCCTTTCCGCATGCTGCGGCGGACATCGCCTGCATCGAGACGCACATCTCGTCGGTGGTGCTGGCGGGCGACTTCGCCTACAAGCTGAAGAAGCCGCTCGATCTCGGCTTTCTCGACTTCAGCACGCTCGAAAAGCGCCGCGCCGCGTGCGTCGAGGAGCTGCGGCTCAACCGGCGCACCGCGCCCGAACTCTATCTGGACGTGGTGGCGATCACCGGCAGCGTCGAGGCGCCGCGCATCGGCGGCGAAGGCGAGGCGATCGAGTACGCGGTACGCATGCGCCGCTTTGCGCAGTCGGCACTGCTGGGCGAGGCGCTGGACAAGGGTGCGCTGCCGCCCGACCTGCTCGACCGTCTGGCGCGCCACGTCGCCGACTTCCATGCGGCGGCGGCGGTCGCGGCGCCGGGCGAGGGCTTCGGCGATGTGCAGGCGGTGCATGGCCCGGTGCGGCAGAACTTCGAGCAGTTGCGCGCCCGCGTCGATGACGACGCGCTGCTGGACCAGGCTGCGCGGGCGGAGCGCTGGAGCGAGGCGCAGTTCGTGGAACTGCAGCCGGTGTTCGAGCGCCGGCTGGCCGAGGGTCGGGTGCGCGAATGCCATGGCGATCTGCACCTGGGCAACCTGATCCTGCTCGATGGCGAGCCGCGGCTGTTCGACGGCATCGAGTTCAGCGCCGGGCTGCGCTGGATCGACGTCGCCGCCGATGTCGCCTTCCTGGTCATGGACCTGCAGCGGCGCGGCCGCCCCGATCTGGCGGCGCGCTTCCTGAATGCGTGGCTGGAGCGCAGTGGCGACTACGACAGCCTGCGCGTGATGCGCTACTACCTCGCTTACCGTGCGATGGTGCGCGCCAAGATCGCTGCGATCCGCCTCGGCCAGCTCGACGGCGAGGCGCGTGCCGCCTGCCTGGAGGAGTGTCGTGGCTATGTTGCGCTGGCGGTGGCGCAGGCCGCGGCGGCGCGGCCCTTCCTGGCGATCGCCAGCGGCGTGTCGGGTTCGGGCAAGACCAGCCAGTCGCAGGGTCTCGTCGAAGCGCGCGGCGTCATCCGCGTGCGTGCCGACGTCGAGCGCAAGCGCCTGTTCGGCCTTGCGCCGGAGGCATCCAGCGCCGCGGTGGCGGGCGGCATCTATGGTGCCGAGGCGAGCCGGCGCACTTACGCGCGGCTGGCGGAGCTCGCGGCCGGCGCGATCCTGGCCGGCTGGCCGGCGCTGGTCGACGCGACCTTTCTGCACCGCACGCAGCGCGCCACCTTCGCCGACCTCGCGCGCCGGCTGCAGGTGCCGTTCGTGCTTTTCGCCTTCGATGCGCCGGAAGCGACGCTGCGCGCGCGGGTGGCAGCGCGCATGGCGCAGGGCGGCGACGCTTCCGAGGCCGATGTGGCGGTGCTCGAGGTGCAGCTTGCGCAGCGCGAGCCGCTGGCCGGCGACGAGCTCGAGGTAGCGCTGGCGGTGGATACCGCCGCGCCGGTGTCGTGGCCCGCGCTGCTGCCGGCCCTCGACGCGCTGCTCGAACGCGGTGCCGTGGCGTTTGGCCATTCGGGCGGCGGTTTGTAGAATCCCCGGCTCGCACGTCGCGCCCCGGTGAGGTGCGCGCCGCTACACCCAGGGAGAGTTCCTCATGCAAAAACGCCGTTTTTCCGCCCTCATCGCCGGTCTGCTCGCGTCCGCCGCGCTCGGTTTCTCGCTGCCGGCGCTGTCGGCGACCTACAAGGACGAGTACAAGCTGTCCACCGTGCTGGGCGAGGCCTATCCCTGGGGCTGGGGCGCCAAGCGTTGGGCCGACCTGGTGGCCGAGAAGACGCAGGGCCGCATCAAGATCAAGGTCTATCCCGGCGCCTCGCTGGTTTCGGGCGACCAGACCAAGGAATTCACCGCGCTGCGCCAGGGCGTGATCGACATCGCCGTCGGGTCGACGATCAACTGGTCGCCGCAGATCAAGGAGCTGAATCTCTTCGCGCTGCCCTTCCTGATGCCGGACCACAAGGCGCTCGATGCGCTGACCCAGGGTCGCGTCGGCAAGAAGGTGTTCGACCTGCTCGGCGAGCGCGACGTGGTGCCGCTGGCCTGGGGCGAGAACGGCTTTCGCGAGGTGAGCAACTCGAAGAAGCCGATCCGCACGCCGGAAGACCTCAAGGGCCTGAAGATGCGCGTGGTGGGCTCGCCGCTGTTCCTCGCCACCTTCACCGCGCTCGGTGCCAACCCGACGCAGATGAGCTGGGCCGACGCGCAGCCGGCGATGGCCACCGGCGCGGTCGACGGTCAGGAGAATCCGCTCGCGGTGTTCAACGCCGCCAAGCTGCACACCGTGGGCCAGAAGCACCTGACGTTGTGGGGCTACGTCGCCGATCCGCTGATGTTCGTGGTGAACAGGAACGTGTGGAACAGTTGGTCGGCGGATGACCAGAAGGCGGTGCGCGAGGCCGCGCTGCAGGCGGCGAAGGAAGAGGTCGCTCGCGCCCGCGCCGGCATTTCCGCCGGCGATGACGCGCTGCTGAAGGAGATCCAGGCCAACGGCGTGTCGGTGGTGACGCTCACCGACGCCGAGCGCGGCGCCTTCCGCAAGGCTACCGCCGGCGTGTACAAGGAATGGGCCGACAAGATCGGCGCCGACCTCGTTAAGCAGGCCGAGGAAGACATCGCCAAGCGCTGATTTTTCGCTGTGTCCCCCCGGGGACGCGCGGGCCATTCGCTCTGCAGGCTGCGGAACTCGCTTCGCTCGGACAGTCCTCGCCTGCGCCGGGAATGCCCCGCACGTCCCCGGCTACCTGGGTGCTGAAAAATCGGCCCGGGAACCAACTCTCTCCCGCGACGACTTGCGGCGCTTTGGAAGCGGTCGTGGCAGTGGTTTCTGTGCCCGTCGCACGCCCATCAAAACTCGAACATCCCTCCTTCATGCAAACTGATGCTTCACCCGACGGCAGCGCGCACGCTTCTGCGCCGCCCGCATACACCCTCGAGCAGATCCTGTCCGGCGTCGCCATGGGCCTGATCGTGCTGATCACCTTCGGCAACGTGGTGGCGCGCTATTTCACCTCGCAGTCCTTCGCCGCGACCGAGGAGTTCTCGATCGCGCTGCTGCTGATCCTGTCCTTCCTCGGCTCGTCGGCCGCCTTTGCGCTGGATCGCCACATCCGCGTCACCTTCTTCATCGACCTGCTGCCGAAGGCCTGGCGCGCGGCGGCGGAATGGCTGTCCTTCGTCGTCACCGCGGCGCTGTTCGGCTTCATCGCCTTCTATGCCGGGCGGCTGACCTGGGACCAGTACCGCTTCGAGGAAACCTCGCCTGCGCTGGGCGTGCCGCAGTGGTGGTACACGATCTGGATGCCGGCGCTGTCGGCGGTGATCGTGCTGCGCCTGGTCGTCACGCGGCTGCGGGGGCGAGCATGAACGGCGCGGTGCTGATCGGCCTCTTCCTGCTGACCCTGGTCGCGGGCATGCCGCTGGCGGTGGGCCTGGGCGTGGCCAGCGTCGCCGTGCTGGCGCTGGCCGGGTTCGACCAGTTGGCGGTGCCCACCAACATCTATGCCGGCATTGCCAAGTATCCGCTGCTGGCGATCCCGATGTTCATCCTCGCCGGCATGATCTTCGAGCGCTCCGGTGTGGCGCAGCGCCTGGTGCGTTTCGTCACCGCCATTGTCGGCGAATGGACCGGCTCGCTGGCGGTGGTGGCGGTGCTGGTGTCGATGCTGCTGGGCGGCATCTCCGGCTCCGGCCCGGCGGATGCGGCAGCGGTGGCCGCGGTGATGCTGCCGTCGATGGTGAAGCGCGGCTATCCGAAGGGCTTTTCCGCCGGCCTGATCGCCGCGTCGGGTTCGACCGCGATCATCATCCCGCCTTCGGTAGCCTTCATCGTCTATAGCGTGATGGTGCCGGCGGCCACGGTGCCGGCGCTGTTCGCCGCCGGGCTGTTCCCCGGCATCGTCGCGGCGCTGTGCCTGCTGGTGCCGGCAGTCATCATCAGCCGCCGGCACGGCTTCGGCCGCGACTACACGGAGCCGCGCCCGCCGCTGGGCAGGAGCTTCATCGACGCGATCTGGGGCCTGCTGGCGCCGGTCATCATCCTCGGCGGCCTGCGCACCGGCCTGTTCACACCCACCGAGGCGGCGGTGGTGGCGGTGGCCTACGGCATCTTCGTCGGCATGGTGGTGTATCGCAGCATCACGCTGCAGGATCTGTTCCGCCTGCTGGTCGATGCCGCCGAACTGTCGGCGGTGGTGATGATGATCATCGGCATCGCCTCGGTGTTCGCTTGGGCGGGCAACACGCTGGGCATCTTCGATGCCGCGGCGAAGGCGCTGGTGGAGATGCATCCGGGACACTGGGGCATGCTGCTGTCGGTGAACCTGCTGCTGCTGGTGGCCGGCATGTTCCTCGACGCGATCTCGATCTTCCTGATCCTGCTGCCGCTGCTGGTCCCGATCGCCGTCGCGATGGGCTGGGATCTGGTGTGGTTCGGGGTGATGATGACGATCAACCTCGCCATCGGCCAGTTCACGCCGCCAATGGCGATCTCGCTGATGATCACCTCGCGCATCGCCGGCATCGGCATGGAGGAGACCTTCCGCTGGGTGATCTGGCTCGTGCTGGCGATGGGCGCAGGGCTGGCGCTGATGATCGCGTTTCCGCAACTGGCGCTGTGGCTGCCGGCGAGGCTGGGCTATCTGTAGCCGATGTCACGCACGGAGGGGAAACGGCCCTTTACAACTGATTACCCGGCGTAACACCCTTGCCGGGCCGACTGGCCTATCGTTCGCATGCACCTGAGCGTTGTCACACGCCGGTGCGATTGCGCCCTTCCCCCACCCGAGGTCCACGACCATGAAATCCGTTACTCCAGCATGGCGCATCTGGGCTCTTGCCCTGGCAGCCGCAGGCGCCCTCGGCGGGTGCGTGGTGGCGCCGGTGGAACCGTATTACGAGGAGGAGGTTTACCTCTCCCGTCCGGCGCCGCGCGTCGAGTATCGCGGCTACCCGCCCGCGGTCGACTACATCTGGATCGACGGCTACTGGGACCGTGCCGGACGCGGTTACGACTGGGTGCCGGGCTACTGGGCGCCGCCGCATGAGCGCTGGCGTCTGCAGCAGCGCATCGAACGCGAACGTGCATGGGAGCGTGAGCGCGAGCGCGCGATCGCCCGTCAGCGCGAACGCGCGCGCGAAGAAGATCGTCGCCGGGATCGCGAGGACGCGCGCGAACGGGAACGCGAACGGGACCTGGCGCGCGAGCGGGAACGTGAGCGCGAACAGCAGTGGCGCCGCGACCGCGAGCGCCAGCGCGACCTGGCCAACGAGCGCGAGCGTGCCGAGCAGCGCGATCGCCAGCGCGACCTGGAGCGGGAGCGCCAGCGTGCGCAGGAGCGCGACCGGCAGCGCGAGCAGGATGCGGCCCGTCAGCGCGAGCAGGAACGGCGCGCGGAGTGGCTGCGCAATCGCGAGCGTGAACAGGCGCATCGCAACCAGAGCGAGGATGGCCACCCGCGATCCGCGGGCGATCGCGAGCGGCCGGACTGGGCCGAGCGCATGCGCCAGATGCAGGAGCGCTGATCCGCGTTCGGCAGCGACTTTTCGGATGCATTGCGGGTCGCCTCGTGTCGGGCGGCCCTTTCTCTTTTCGGTGATCGCCGTGAATCAGGCCGACCGGGGCCGCCCCGCGGACTCGGGATGCCCGGGTGAGTACGCGTCGGTCATTGCGCCCCGGTCAATACGCGTGAGCCCGTACGCCTGAGTCAGTAGCCCTGAGTCAGTAGCCCTGAGTCAGCAGAAGGCGCAAGGTGGCCTGAAAGCGGCGAGTGACGGCGGCGCGGTCCATCTGTGGATTGCGGATGCCGCGGATCATCAGTCCCTCGAACATCGCCGCCAGCAATTCGACCATGCTGGCAATGGCGCTGTCATCGTCGTCGTGTCCGTCGGCCCTGCGAATCGCACGCAGCGTGGCAGCAAGGCTGTTGCGGCAGACGTCGTCGGCGCTGCGCACGATGTCCGCCACATGAGGGTTGCGCGCCGCTTCCGCCACCACTTCCAGCTTGAGCCCGGCCTCGAGCGGCTCGAGGCTGCGGCGCACGCCTTCGGTGACGTGCTCGATCATCGCCTCGCGGGTGTCCCGTGCCGCGCGCAGTTCCGCACTCAGCGTCAGCAGGTACTCGAGGTCGCGCTCGACGATCGCGGCGATGATCGCTTCCTTGTTGTCGAAATAATGATAGATGTGGCCGGCACTCATGCCCGCCACCTTCGAGATCTGAGCAATGCTGGCACCGTGGAAGCCGCTGTTGCGGAAGCAGGTGGCGGCGGCGCACAGGATCTGCTCGCGCCGGGCTTCGGCACGTTGCTGTTCGGAAGGACTGCGGTGTTCTGCGGACATCGGGACCAAGATGATTGGGTAATTGAGAATGTGTCTTGACGACCTTGCGTTGCAGTAAAGACTAACATAGAATGAGCGTTCAATCTAGATCAATCATTCTAATTTCAGGGTGCAGGATGGGTACGCCACGAGTGTGCCTTTCCTGCCCTGTGCCCCAATCGCGAGAGGCGAACCATGCAGATCTCCCGTATTTCCGCGCTCAAACCGGCGGTCCTGGTGCTGGCAGGCGCATTGCTGCTGGCTGGCTGCGGCGGCAGCCAGCAGGGCGGCCAGCAGGCCGGTGCAGCGCCGGCCGCGCCGGCGGTCACCGTCGTGACGGTCAAGAGCGAGTCGGTGCCGCTGGTGACCGAGCTGCCCGGACGCACCACGCCCTACCTGATCGCCGAATTGCGACCGCAGGTCACCGGCATCGTCAAGCAGCGCCAGTTCGCCGAAGGTAGCGAGGTCAAGGCCGGCCAGTCGCTGTACCAGATCGACCCGTCCACCTATCAGGCGACCTACGACAGCGCCAAGGCCAGTCTGGCCCGCGCCGAGGCCAACCTCTACGCTGCGCGGCTGAAGGCGCAGCGCTACGCGGATCTGGTGAAGATCGAGGCGATCAGCAAGCAGCAGAACGACGATGCGGTGGCGGCGCTGAAGCAGGCCGAAGCCGACGTCTCGGCGGCGCGGGCGGCGACCGACAAGGCGCGCATCGACCTCGAATTCACTCGCGTGCTGTCGCCGATCTCGGGCCGCATCGGTCGTTCCGCGGTGACGCCGGGTGCGCTGGTCACGGCCAATCAGGCGACCGCGCTGGCCACCGTGCAGCAGCTCGACCCCATCTATGTGGACGTGACGCAGTCCAGCGCCGACATGCTGCGCCTGAAGCGGCAGGTCGAGGCGGGCAAGCTGCAGCGCAACGGCGGTGCAAGCGTGCCGGTACGGCTGGTGATGGAGGATGGCTCGCTCTACGCTGCCGAGGGCAAGCTGGCGTTCTCCGAGGTGTCGGTGGATGAGGGCACCGGCAGCGTCACGCTGCGCGCGGTCTTCCCCAACCCCAAGGGCGAGTTGCTGCCGGGCATGTACGTGCGCGCGCGTCTGGTGCAGGGCGTCAACAGCGACGCCTTCCTGGTGCCGCATGCGGCGCTGAGCCGCGATCCGCGCGGCAACGCGCAGGTCATGGTGGTGAACGCCGAGGGCAAGGTCGAGGCGCGTCCGGTGAAGGCCGCGCAGTCGATCGGCGACAAGTGGGTGGTCACCGACGGGCTGGCCGAGGCCGAGCGCATCATCGTCGAGGGTCTGCAGCGCGCACGACCGGGCGCGCAGGTCCAGGCGCAGGAAGCGGGCGCGGCACCGGCCGCGCAGGGCGCCGCGCCCGCCGTGGCGGCGAAGTGAGGTAGCGCACCATGGCCCGTTTCTTCATCGACCGACCCATCTTCGCCTGGGTCATCGCCATCGTCATCATGCTCTTCGGGGCGTTGTCGATCCTCAAGCTGCCGGTATCGCAATACCCCTCGATCGCGCCGCCGGCGGTGGTCATCAACGCCAAGTACCCCGGCGCCTCGGCGAAGGCAGTGGAAGACTCCGTCACCCAGATCATCGAGCAGAAGATGACCGGGCTCGACGGCCTGCTGTACATGAACTCGTCCAGCGATGCGTTCGGCAACGCCTCGGTGACGCTGACCTTCGACGCCGGCACCAACCCCGACATCGCCCAGGTGCAGGTGCAGAACAAGCTGCAGACTGCGCTGCCGCTGATGCCGCTGGCGGTGCAACAGCAGGGCGTGCAGGTGGCGAAGTCGTCGCGCAACTTCCTGATGGTGATCGGCTTCGTGTCCGAGGATGGCAGGCAGACGCAGACCGACCTGTCCGACTTCCTCGTGTCCACCGTGCAGGATCCGCTGTCTCGCGTCAGCGGTGTTGGCGAGGTGCAGGTGTTCGGCGCGCAGTATGCGATGCGGGTGTGGGTGGATCCGGCCAGGCTGACCAACTACCGCCTGGTGCCGGCCGACGTGCGCGCCGCGCTGCTGGCGCAGAACACGCAGGTGTCCGCCGGCCAGCTCGGCGGCACGCCGGCCGTGCCGGGGCAGGGTTTCAGTGCCACGATCACCGCGCAGAGCCGGTTGCAGACGGTCGAGGAGTTCGAGCAGATCCTGCTGCGCACCAACGCGCAGGGTGGCGAGGTGCGCCTGAAGGACGTCGCGCGCATCGAGATCGGCGCCGAAAACTACGGCACCGTCGCGCGCTTCAACGGCCAGCCGGCCGCCGGTGTCGGCGTCAAGCTGGCGGCCGGAGCCAACGCGCTCGAGACCGCCAGTGCGGTGCGCGCGAAGATTGCCGAGATGGAGCGCTACTTTCCCTCCGGCGTGAAGGCGGTGGTGCCCTACGACACCACGCCCTTCGTCAAGATCTCGATCCAGGAAGTGGTGAAGACGCTGATCGAGGCCATCGTGCTCGTCTTCCTGGTGATGTACCTGTTCCTGCAGAACTTCCGCGCGACGCTGATTCCGACCATTGCGGTGCCGGTGGTGCTGCTCGGCACCTTCGGCGTGATGGCGGCGTTCGGCTTCTCCATCAACACGCTGACCATGTTCGGCATCGTGCTCGCCATCGGCCTGCTGGTCGATGACGCGATCGTCGTGGTCGAGAACGTCGAGCGGGTGATGACCGAAGAAGGGCTGTCGCCCAAGGAGGCGACCAAGCGCTCGATGGACCAGATCACCGGCGCGCTGGTCGGCATCGGCCTGGTGCTGTCGGCGGTGTTCGTGCCGATGGCCTTCTTCGGCGGCTCGACCGGCGTGATCTACCGCCAGTTCTCGATCACCATCGTCGCGGCCATGGCGCTGTCGGTGCTGGTGGCGATCGTGTTCACGCCGGCCTTGTGCGCGACGATGCTGAAGCCGGTGGAGAAGGGCCACGAGCACGGTGAAGGCGGCCTGCTCGGCGGCTTCTTCCACTGGTTCAACCTGAAGTTCGCGCGCGGCACGCAGCGCTACGAGTCCAGCGTCGGCGGCATCCTGCAGCGCGGCAAGCGCTTCCTGGCGATCTACGCTGCCATTGTCGTGGTGCTGGGCCTGCTGTTCGTGCGCATGCCGACCTCCTTCCTGCCGGAAGAGGACCAGGGCGTGATGTTCAATCAGATCATGCTGCCCGCCGGCGCCACCCAGGAGCGCACCGTGGAAGTGCTGAAGAAGGTCGAGAAGCACTTCCTCGAGAACGAGAAGGACACGGTACGCGCGGTGTTCACCGTGGCCGGCTTCAGCTTCGGCGGCAGCGGCCAGAACATGGGCATCGGCTTCGTCAACCTGAAGCACTGGGACGAGCGTCAGGAACCGGGCATGGACGTGAAATCGATTGCGGGCCGGGCGATGGGGGCGTTTTCGCAGATCAAGGAAGCGATGGTGTTCGCCTTCGTGCCGCCGGCGGTGATCGAGCTTGGCACTTCGAACGGCTTCAACGTGCAGTTGCAGGACCGTGCCGGCATCGGCCACAAGGCGCTGATCGACGCCCGCAACCAGTTCCTCGGCATGGCGGCGCAGGACAGGCGCCTGGTGGGGGTGCGCCCCAACGGCCAGGACGACACGCCCGAGTATCAACTCGACATCGACCATGCCAAGGCCGGCGCGCTGGGGGTCACGGTGGCGGACATCAACGACACGCTGAGCACCGCGTGGGGCGGCGCCTACGTCAATGACTTCCTCGACCGCGGCCGTATCAAGAAGGTGTACCTGCAGGCCGACGCGCCGGCGCGCATGACGCCGGAAGACCTCGGCAAGTGGTACGTGCGCAACAAGGCGGGCGAGATGGTGCCGTTCTCCGCGTTCAGCACCGCGAAGTGGGTGTACGGCTCGCCGCGCCTGGAGCGCTACAACGGCCAGTCCTCGGTCGAGATTCTCGGCCAGGCCGCGCCCGGGCTGTCGTCGGGCGAGGCGATGAAGGCGGTCGAGGAGATCATCGCCAGGCTGCCACCGGGCGTGGGCTACGAATGGACCGGCACCTCGTTCGAGGAGCGCCGTTCGGGTGCGCAGGCGCCGGCGCTGTACGCGCTTTCGCTGCTGGTGGTGTTCCTGTGCCTGGCGGCGCTGTACGAGAGCTGGTCGGTGCCGTTCGCGGTGATGCTGGTGGTGCCGCTGGGCGTGCTCGGCGCGCTGCTGGCGGCGACCGGACGCGGGCTGTCGAACGACGTCTATTTCCAGGTCGGTCTGCTCGCCACCATCGGCCTGTCGGCGAAGAACGCGATCCTGATCGTGGAGTTCGCCAAGGCGCAGATGGAGCAGGAGGGCAAGGAGCTGATCGCCGCCACGCTCGAGGCGGTGCGCATGCGTCTGCGCCCCATCCTGATGACCTCGCTCGCCTTCGGTCTCGGCGTGCTGCCGCTGGCCATCGCGACCGGCGCCGGCTCCGGCAGCCAGAACGCGATCGGTACCGGCGTGCTGGGCGGCACCATCGGCGCCACGGTGCTGGGCATCTTCTTCGTGCCCTTGTTCTACGTGGTGATCAAGCGCATCTTCAAGAACAAGCCCGAGGCCTCGGCCGCTGCCGACGCCGTACAGGAGCTCAAGTGATGAACCGGCTACGCCTATCGACGATCGCCCTCGCCGCCGCGCTGGCGGGGGGCTGCTCGCTGATTCCCGAATACCAGCGCCCGGCGGCGCCGGTGCCCGCGGTCTTCCCGAACGCTGCGGCGAGCACCGGGGTCGCCGCCGCGCCACAGGCCGACACGCTCGCCTGGCGCGACTACTTCGCCGACGCGCGGCTGCGCGAGCTGATCGAGCTCGCGCTGACCAACAACCGCGACCTGCGCGTGGCGGCGCTCAATATCGAGCGTGCGCGTGCGCAATACGGCATCCAGCGCGCCGCGCTGTTTCCGGCCATCGGCGCCACCGCTGCGGAGAACGCTCAGCGCCTTCCGGCCGACCTGAGGCAGGGGGGCGAGGCCGGCATCAGCCGCCAGTTCAGCGCCACGCTGGGCTTTTCCGCCTACGAGCTGGATTTCTTCGGCCGCGTGCGCAGCCTGAACGAGCAGGCGCTGGAGCAGTATCTCGCCACCGAGGAAGCACGCCGCAGCGCGCAGATCGCGCTGGTGGCCGAAGTCGCCAACGCCTGGCGGACGCTGGCGGCCGACCGCGAACGCCTGACGCTGGCGGGCAGCACGCTCGCGACGCGGCAGAAGTCGTACGAGCTGACCAAGCGCAGCTTCGACGCCGGTGCGGTGTCGGCGCTCGACCTGCGCCAGGCAGAAACCCTGCTCGAGGGTGCCCGCGCCGACATGGCGCGCTACACCACGCTGGTGGCGCAGGACGAGAACGCGCTGGCGCTGGTCGCCGGTGCGCCGGTGCCCGCCGGGCTGCTGTCGGACAGGCTGGCCGATGCGCTCACCTCGGTGGCCGAACTGCCTGCGGGCGTGCCTTCCGAGGTGCTGGTGCGCCGTCCCGACATCCTGCAGGCCGAGCGCACGCTGCGTGCCGCCAATGCCAGCATCGGCGCGGCGCGCGCGGCCTTCTTCCCGAGCATCACGCTGACGGCCAGCGCCGGCACCGCGAGCGCGTCGCTCGACGGTCTGTTCCAGGGCGGTTCGGGCACCTGGAGCTTCCTGCCGCAGATCCGCATCCCGATCTTCGAGGCGGGCCGCCTGCAGGCCAGCCTCGATGCCGCCGAGATCCAGCGCGACATCAACGTGGCGCAGTACGAGAAGGCCATCCAGGGCGCCTTCCGCGAGGTGGCGGACGCCCTGGCGGTGCGCGCCAACATTGGTGAACAGCTTGCGGCGCAGCGCAGGCTGGTGGCGGCCACCGCGGAAAGCCTGCGCCTGTCGGACGCGCGCTACCGCGCCGGGGTGGACAGCTACCTCGGCCTGCTCGATGCGCAGCGTTCGCTGTATGTGGCGGAACAGGCGCTGATCGTGGCGCGCCTGACCGAGGCGAGCAACCGCGTGGCGCTGTACAAGGCGCTCGGCGGCGGCTGGCAGTAGCGACTTGAATCAGGCGCCGCGATGACGGGCACCGCTGCCGAGGACAGGCGCATTCCGGTGACGCTGCTCACCGGCTTTCTCGGCGCCGGCAAGACCACGCTGCTCAACCACCTGCTGCGTCAGCCGCAGTCCGCCGGCAGCGCGGTGCTGATCAACGAACTGGGCACGGTCGGCATCGATGGGCAGTTGCTCGATGCGCGCCTGTTCGAAAAGGTCGATGAGACGCTGGTCGTGCTCGATTCCGGCTGCATCTGCTGCAGCGTGCAGGGCGACCTGGTGCGGGCGCTGAAGGGGCTCTTCATGCGTGCGTTGCGGCGCGAGATTCCCGCGCTGCGCCGGGTGCTGATCGAGACCACCGGCCTCGCCGACCCGGCGCCGGTCATTCACACGCTGATGGCCGAGCCCTTCATTGCCGAGCGCTATCGCTGCGACGGTGTCATCACCGCGGTGGATGCCACCCATGCGCTGCAGCAACTCGGCGCCCATCGCGAAGCGGTACGCCAGGTGGCGATGGCGGACCGCCTGCTGATCACCAAGTGCGATCTGGCCGGCGAGGCCGAACGTGCGGCGGTGGGGCGGCGGCTCGCGGCGCTGAACCCGGCGGCGCCTCAGGTCGAGGTGCGGGGCGGCGAGGCCGATGCCGAAGTCTTCTTCGGCTGCGGCCTGTACGACCCCGTTGGCAAGGCGCCGGACGTGGCCGCCTGGCTGGGCGAGGAGGCGGTGCGGGCGGTGCAAGCCGCGCCTGTCTGGCGCCGTCCCGGCGCCGGGGCGCGGCCTGCGGCAGCCGATGTTGGCGCCGAAGTGGCGCCGCCGCGTCACGACGAGGGCGTTGCCAGCTTCGTGCTGACTTTCGACGCGCCCCTGCCGTGGTTCGAATTCTCCGATGCGCTCGGGCTGCTGCTGCAACTTCACGGCAATCGCATCCTGCGTATCAAGGGGCTGCTCAACGTTGCCGGCGATCCGTTGCCGCGGGTGGTGCAGTGCGTGCAGCATTCGGTGTATCCGCCGACGAGCCTGCCGGCGTGGCCGGATCGGCCGCCCTGCGACGATCGCCGTTCGCGTCTGGTGTTCATCGTGCGCGACCTGCCGCGCGAGGCGGTCGAGGCGATGTTCACTCCCTTCATCGGCCAGACGCCGTCGTGAACCCGGCGCCCCGGCGCGGCGATTCGGTCGCGCAGTCGGGGTGCTGCCATCCATCATCTTGCGGGAGAGCCCACATGGCCGGATTCGAGAACTACCAGGATGCCACCCGCGACATCGAACTCGAGATCGAGCGCATGGGCGTGGCGCTGGGCATCGACTGGTCCAACGAGGCGCAGGTGCGTGCGCTGGCCCACGAGGCGCTGACAGAGTCGACCGATCTGGTGCGCCAGGCTGCGGCCGACCCCGCCGACCAGCAACTCGGTGCCAAGGTGACCCTGTTCGGCCTCGCCAACCTGATGCTGCGCACCATGGAAGAAAGCGCGAACGTCGGCCTCGAGACCCACGGCGGGCCGATCTGGAAGACCTTCGGCCGTGCGTTGTGGGCTGAGGCCGCACTGCGCCGGACGGAGGGCTGAGCGGCGGGCGCCGTTGCCGGCCCCGCCTGCCACTCAATCGGGCACCGCCGCCAGCCGCGTCAGCCACGGCGCGCGGGTCGCCTCGTCGACGAAGGCCGCGTCCAGGCTGTTGCGCGCGATGCGCTTCAGTTCGGCGCGCGTGAGGCTCAGCGCCAGCGCGGTATCGAGATAGTTCTTCGCCACGTAGCCGCCGAAATACGCCGGGTCGTCGGAGTTGATCGTCACCTTCAGTCCGGCGTCGAGCAAGGCCCTCAGGTTGTGCTGCGCCAGCGTCGGGAACACGCACAGCCTGATGTTGGACAGCGGACACACCGTGAGCGGCACCTGTTCGCGCGCCAGGCGCTGCATCAGCGCCGGATCCTCCGCCGCCCGCACGCCGTGGTCGATGCGTTCCACCTTCAGGATGTCGAGTGCCTCGACGATGTAGGCCGGCGGCCCTTCCTCGCCGGCGTGGGCGACGATGTGCAGGCCGAGTTCGCGGCAGCGCGCGAACAGGCGCGCGAACTTCGACGGCGGATGGCCCTTTTCCGACGAGTCCAGGCCGACGCCATGGAAACGCGCCAGGTGCGGCAGCGCCTGCTCCAGCATGGCGTAGCTGTCTTCCGCGCTCAGGTGGCGCAGGAAGCACAGGATCAGGCGCGAGCTGATGCCGTAGCGGGCATGCGCCTCGGCACAGGCGCGTTCCAGACCCGACAGCACGGTGTCGAACGCGACGCCGCGGGAAGTGTGCGTCTGCGGATCGAAGAACAGTTCCGCATGCACCACGCCGTCGGCATGGGCGCGGGCGAAGTAGGCCATCGCCAGTTCGTGGAAGTCCTGCTCGTGGATCAATGCCGCGGCGCCCGCGTAATACAGGTCGAGGAAGCTCTGCAGGTCGGTGAAGTCGTAGGCGGCGCGGGTTTGCTCCACGCTCGCCCATGGCAGCGCAACCTGGTTGCGCGCGGCGAGGCGGAACATCAGTTCCGGTTCCAGGGTGCCCTCGATGTGCAGGTGCAGCTCGGCCTTGGGCAGGGCGCGGATGTAGGTGTCGAGTTCCATGATGCCTGGGCTCCGGTTGTTCGATGTGGGCGAGGAGCGCTGCTTGCGGTCATCGATGGCGACGCCGCTTCGCACGTTCCTGTATTCCGTCAGGGGATGGTAGCGCAGGCGAATTTGCGCTGCCGCACCTGCGGTCCTGTCGGCTCCCTTTACACTCGGCCACGCGCGGCCCCGTCCAGGCCGCCCAAGCCTGGTTACATGATTCTTCATCTATCTGTTATGACGCGGGTTTTTTACCGAGATCCGATTCTGGTATGAATATTGCTTAAGAGAATGCGCATTATTTTCGGATCAAGCAAGAGAAAAAACAGAATGAAACTTCGTGCCTCTATTGCCGCTTTCGTGCTTGCGGTCCTCGCGCCGGGCGCCTCGGCAGCGCTCATCGCCAGCGACCAGTTCGACTATGCCCAAGGCGAGATCAACGGACAGCTTGGAGGTGCGGGCTGGGCTGGCGCCTGGACGGCCAACACGGGCGCGACCCAGGTGGTCACACCGGGCGTCGCCCTGAACGGCAGCCGGGCGTTGCAGATCACTGGCAACAATGACAATGTGGCCTATCGCCAATTGGCCGCCGCCTTTACGGGCGACAATCTCTTCGTTTCGTTCCTCGTTCAGATCGATTCCGGCTCGCTGACGGCGAACGATTTTGTCGCACTGTGGCTGGACACGGTGACGAGCGGCGCTCACACCGATCGTCCCAACATCGGCATCAAGGCCGACGGCAGCGGCAACAACGACGTTTTCGTGCGAACGAACGGTACGGGCGGGAACTTCGCGCCGGAAGGCAACATCGGTTCGGGCAACGACGTGACACATCAGATCGTTGGCCGGCTGTCGCGCTCCGTGCCGGGCAACTACACACGTTTCGATCTGTGGCTGGATCCGGTCCTTGCCGATCTTGCCACGCCCGACGCGTCCTTCACCGGAAATGCGGGTATTTCCCAGATCACCCAGATCGGGTTCCGTTCGGCAAATCTCGACAGCGGCGACATCGTACTGGTGGACGACCTGCGCCTGGCGACCGAATGGACCAATGTCGTTCCCGAGCCGGCAAGCGTGGCGCTCTTGGGCCTGGGGCTCGTTGGGCTTGGCTTCGCCCGCCGCCGTCGCTGAACGGCGAGTGCCCGATCGATTTCTTGCGGCGACTTCGGTCGCCGTTCCTTTTTTTGGGCCACCGGCCAAGCTGACGCGGGGTGAGACCGTGAGCCGAGTCGTGCTCATGATGTTTCGAGGCGTCACGGATTGCTATGCTGTTGCGGTGTCCGGCCGTAACGACCTGCATTGACTATCCGCAACGAACTCACTCCCTTCGAATCCCGCTGGCTCGCCGAGACCGTGCGACGGCACGAGGAGCGCCATGGCGCGCTGCAAGACGCGGCCGCCGTGGCGGCGGCGCGTCAATTGCCACCCGTGCTCGAGGCGCGCATCCTGCACCGCGCCGAGGTGCTGAGCGAGCACGAGGGCTGGCGCGACGCGCTGCTGCGCTGGCGCGGACGTGCGCGGCTGGGCCTGGCGGTGCTGGCGATGGTGGCGACGATCCTCGGCGTCGGTGCGGCGGCGGGGGTGCTCGGCGACGGCAGCCGCGCGGTGAATGTCGTGTGGGCGCTGGCCGGGCTGCTCGGTGTTCATCTGGCCAGCCTCGCGCTGTGGCTGGGCGCGATGCTGTTCGCCGGCCATGCTTCGGGGGGCGGGCTGCATTCGGGCGGCGTCCCTGGCCGGCTGTGGCTGCGCCTCGTCACCGCGCTCGATCGCAGCCCGCAGGCTGCGGATCTGCCGCTCGCCCTCGGTGGGCTGCTGGGGCGCGGTCGCGCGGCGGCGTGGGGCATCGGCGCGGTGAGCCACGGGCTGTGGGCGCTGGCGCTGACCGGCGCGGCGGCCGGCTTGCTGCTGCTGTTCGCGACGCGCCGCTACGGCTTCGTGTGGGAGACGACCATCCTGCCGGCGTGGGCCTTCACGTCGCTGACTTCGGCGCTCGGCGTGCTGCCGGGGCAGCTCGGCTTTCCGGTGCCCGACGCCGCGCTGGTGGCCTCCAGCGGCAACGCGGTGATGACGGAGGAAGCCGGACGGCGCGCATGGGCAGGCTGGCTGGTCGGCTGCCTGCTGGTGTATGGCGTGCTGCCGCGGCTCGCGCTGGCGCTCGCCTGTGGCCTGCTGTGGCGCCGCGCGGCGGGGCGCCTCGCGCTGGAACTGTCGCGGCCCGGCTATGCCCGGCTGCGTGCGCGCCTGCTGCCCGACAGCGAACGCATCGGTGTGCGCGATGCCGAACCGCCGACGATGCCGCGCCCGGGGCGGCGAGGCGTGCATCCCGAGGCGGGCGCCGGGCGGGCGGTGGTGGGCTTGGAACTGGCGCAGGATCTGCCCTGGCCGCCGTCATTCGCCACCGTTGCGCTGGAGGTGGTCCTGGAAGGGGGCGCCGCCGCGGGAGCGGGGGTGGGCGTTGGCGGCGCGATCGCCGCGGCGCGCCTCGACAGCCGAGAGCAACGACGCGCGGCGCTGGCGCACTTCGACGCGCATCCTCCGCGGCGCCTGCTGATCGCCGTCGATCCGCGCCAGACGCCCGATCGCGGCAGCCTGGGCCTGATCGCCGAGCTGGCCGATCGGGCGGTGGAGACCTGCGTGTGGGCGCTTGCGCCGCCGGGTGCGGATGCCGGCGCTGGGGGCGAGCGTCTGCGGCTGTGGCGCGAGGGGCTGGCTCGCCTCGGTTTCGGCGATGCAGCGCTGATCACCACGGCCGAAGCGGCCCGCGACTGGCTGGAGGAGGGCCGATGAACGACATCCTGCGTGTGGCCGTGGTGGGCCACACCAATACCGGCAAGACTTCGCTGCTGCGCACGCTGGCGCGCGACGCCGGCTTCGGCGAAGTCTCGGACGCGGCCGGCACCACACGCCATGTCGAGGGCCTGCGCCTGATGGCCGATGGCCGGCCCGCAGTGGAGCTATATGACACGCCTGGCATGGAGGATGCCATCGCGCTGCTCGAGCGCATCGACGAACTGGCGCCGCCGGCCGAGCGCATCGAGGGCCCGGAGCGCATCGCGCGCTTTCTCGACACACCCGAAGCGGGGGGCCGCTTCGAGCAGGAGGCCAAGGTGTTGCGCCAGTTGCTCGCCAGCGATGCCGGTCTGTACGTGGTGGATGCGCGCGATCCGGTGCTGCCCAAGCACAAGGACGAGCTGGCCTTGCTCGCCGCCTGCGCGCGGCCGCTGCTGCCGGTGCTCAACTTCGTCGCCTCGCCGGACGCCCGCAGCGACGACTGGCGTTCCGCCCTCGCCCGCCTCGGCCTGCACGCCGTGGTCAATTTCGACACCGTGGCACCGGCGCTCGACGGCGAGCGTCTGCTGTTCGACACCCTCGCCACGCTGATGCATGGGCACCGGCCGGCGCTCGACCGCCTGATCGCGGCGCGCGAGCGCGAGACGGACGAGCGCCGCGAGGCCGCGCGACGCGAAGTCGCCGGACTGCTGATCGAGCTGGCGGCGCGCCGCGAGCGTGTCGAGGCGGAATCGGAGGCCGCGCTGCAGGCCGCCGTCGTCCGCCTGCGCGACGTGGTGCGCGCGCGCGAACAGGCTTGCGTCGATGCGCTGCTGCGCCTGTACCGCTTCCGCCCCGACGATGCGCGCGCCGACGCGCTGCCGCTGACCGACGGGCGCTGGGAGGACGACCTCTTCAATCCCGAGACCCTGCGCCAGATGGGGGTGCATCTGGGCACCGGCATGGCCGCGGGCGCCGCGGCCGGCGTCGGCATCGACCTGATGACCGGCGGCCTGACGCTGGGTGCGGCGGCCGCGCTGGGCGCGATCGCCGGCGGCCTGTGGCAGACCTTCGGCCATTACGGCGAGCGCATCGCGGCAAAGCTGCGCGGCCACCGCGAACTGACCGTCGACGATGCCATCCTGCGCCTGGTCGCGCTGCGCCAGCGACTGCTGCTGGCCGCGCTGGAAGGGCGTGGCCATGCCGCGATGGCGCCGATCGAGCTGCGAGATGCGGAGGCCAGCCGTGCCACCGACGCCGACCCCGAGGCGCAGCGCTGGCGCAAGGGGGCACTGCCGTATGCGCTGGAGAAGGCGCGCGCGCATCCGGAATGGGCACAGGGCGAAGGCGACGAGCGGCGCGACGAGGCGATCGCCGAGCTGGCTGCAGAGCTTGCCTGAGCGCGGGGCGAGGTAGGCGCCGGTGGCTCAGGCCTGGTTCGGCGGCACGATGCCGAAACGCTTCATCTGCCGATACACCGTGGCGCGGCAGATGCCGAGTTCGGCTGCCGCCGCGGTGACGTTCCAGCGGTGGCGGCGCAAGGCGGCGTCGAGCAGCGCGGCCTCGTCCGGCGAGGCCATCAGCGTCGCTGCTGGTAGCGGCGCGGCCACGTCGGGCGCACCCGCGCCCATCAACTCGGCCGGCAGGTCGTCGGGCGTGATCCGGCTGCCCTCGCACACTGCCAGCGCGAAGCGCAGCACGTTGCGCAACTGGCGCACGTTGCCCGGCCAGTCGTAACCCATCAGCATCACGCGGGCAGCCGGCGTAGGCGTCGCCGTCGTGCCCATTTCCGCGCCCTCGGCGGCCAGCAGGCGGTCGATCAGGTAGTCGCGGTCGAGCCGCTCGCGCAGCGGCGGCAGGTACAGGATGGCGCCGCACAGGCGGTAGTACAGATCCTCGCGGAAGCTGCCCGCGGCGATCAGCTTGCGCAGGTCGCGGTGCGAGGCGGCCACCACGGTCAGGTTCACCGGCACCGGCTTCTTGGCGCCGAGCGGCAGCACCTCGCGCTCGGCGAGCACGCGCAGCAGCCGCGTCTGCAGATGCAGCGGCATGTCGCCGATCTCGTCGAGGAACAGCGTGCCGCCATCGGCCTGCTGGATCAGCCCGCGCATGCCCTTGCTGCGCCCGCCGGTGAAGGTGCCGGCGGTGTAGCCGAACAGCTCGCTCTCGATCAGCGATTCCGGAATCGCCGCGCAATTCACTGCGACGAAGGGCTTGGCCGCGCGCTGGCTGGATTCGTGCAGGGCCTTCGCCAGCACCTCCTTGCCGGTGCCGGTCTCGCCATGGACGAGGATGTTGACCGGCCGGTTCACCAGGCGCGAGGCCTGCGCGATCAGGCGCTTCATCTGCGGATCGTCGCCGGCCAGGCGTTCGAGGGCGGGCGCGGTCACCGTGGCGGGGCTGTCGTTCGCTCGCGCCGGCTGCGGCGCGATGCGCGGCTGCAGCACTGCGCCGTAATAGACCTCGCCACTCGCCGTCGACAGCGCGCTGCGGTCGGCGGCGAAGCCGCTGCGAGCGATGCGCCAGATCGCGTCCATGCCTTCGCGGAAGACATCGCCCAGCGGCCGGCCGAGGAGGGCACCGTCCGGCCCGGACAGGGGCCGCAGGGCACGCCGTGCGCCGCTGTTGGTGCCGACGATGAGACCGTCGGCGTCGAAGGCGAGCATGATCTCGCCGGAGACGTCCACCATCGACCACGCCGACCCGAGGCGCAGCACCCAGCGGTCGCGGAAGTAGCGCAGGAAGTTGGCGTCCTCCACCATCTGCGCCTGCATCGTCACCATCTGCAGCGCGAGGTGCTGGCTGTCGCGCGGCGACGGCGAGGTCAGCGCCGACACATCGAGCACGCCGAGGAAGCCGCCGGTGGGATCGAACAGCGGCGCGCTGTTGCAGGTCAGCGTGATGTGCGACGCATCGAAATGGTCGGTGTGGTGGCACGTGATGGGCGCCTGCTCGACGATGCAGGTGCCCACTGCGCAGGTGCCGGCGCGCGTCTCGCTCCAGTCGGCGCCCAAGTAGAGGCCGGAATGCTTGAGCTCGCGCGCCCACGCATCATTGCCGATGAAGTCCACCGCAATGCCGTGGGCGTCGGTCAGCAGCAGCACGTAGCCGATGCCGGCCATGCGCTTGTACAACTGCTCCATGCCGGTGCGGGCGACGCCGAGGAATTCCTCGATCTGGTCCTGATGCTCGCGCAGACGCGCGCGCTCGACGATGTGCGCCGGCGCGGGGCGCGTCGGGTCGAGGCCATGCTCGCGCACGCACCGCACCCAGGAACGGCGGATCGGGTCGGTGGCGGGGCTGTCCGCCTGCGCCACGGCGAGCACATGGTCGATGTGTTCGCGCTGGGATTGCGCCAGCATGTCGTCTCCTCCTGCGGCGCGGTCGCGCCCCACCCGTTGGGGGCGCCGGCCGGTCGCTGACCGTCGAGCGGTTTCTGAATGTACGGTTCAAGGTTAATCCACGCCGTCAGCCGCCTCAACCGAAAAAGGGACGGGGCGCTTGGGCGCGCCCCGCGAACTGCCGGGCGGGGCAGGCACAACGGAAGTCGAGTCGGCCCGTCCGCTGCAAGGTCTTCGCTGCCGATGCGGCGGGTCAGAGCTCGCGCCGCTGCATCGCGCCAGCGATGTACTCGGCCTGGCGCACCGCCAGCGCGACGATGGTCAGCGTCGGGTTGGCGGCGGAGCTGGAGGTAAACTGGCTGCCGTCGGAGATGAACAGGTTGTTGATGTCGTGCGTCTGGCCCCACTTGTTCACCACGCCGTCGCGCG
Organism: Betaproteobacteria bacterium; assembly: GCA_004295105.1. Taxonomy (GTDB): domain Bacteria; phylum Pseudomonadota; class Gammaproteobacteria; order Burkholderiales; family Rhodocyclaceae; genus Thauera. The sequence goes on from SHNC01000242.1 coordinate 22,445, forward strand.
CGTTGGCGCTCATGCGGTTGGTGCCCATGTTGTGGCTGGCGGGGTAGGGCGGCATGTCGATCACCCGGGTGGCGCCCACCGCCTCCGAGACCTTGCGCCACTGCGCCAGGCCGTGGCGGCGCATGGCGGCGTCGTTGGTGTGGTCGGTCTTGCTGACGATGGGGATGGGCAGCCCGTACTGGTCCTTCTCGGTGGGATGCAGGCTGATGCCGTTTTCTTCCTGCGGCATGTCCTCGCCGCACACCCACACGCAGCTCATGTGGTCGTAATGCTCCAGCGCCGAGGTCACTTCGCGGCCCCAGCCGCCCGGCTTCATGAACGCGGCGGTGAAGGGCAGGTGCAGTGCCAGGCCCTCGAGGTGGTAGCCGCCGAGGAAGCCGCGATCGGGGTTGAGCTGCGCTTCGTCCGAGATCACCGCGGCGATGTCGAAGCCGCGATACATGTACACCGGCCCCTTGTGGATGGCGATGGCGGCGGCGGTGGTGTGGTTCATGTAGTTCTTGCCGACCTGGCCGGAGGAGTTGGCCAGCCCGTTGGGGAACAGGCTGGAGGCGGAGTTGAGCAGCAGCCGCGGCGACTCGATCGAGTTGCCGGCCACGCACACCACGCGCGCCTTCTGCAGGTGCTGGCGGCCGTCCTTGTCGGCATAGAGCACGCCGCTGACCTTGCCGCTCCTGTCGTGCTCGATCTTCAGCACCATGCTCTGCGGCCGCAGCTCTGCGTGGCCGGTGTCGAGCGCGCGCGGGATCTCCGAATACAGCGTCGACCACTTGGCGCCGATCTTGCAGCCCTGCATGCAGAAGCCGATCTGCTGACAGGCGGGGCGGCCGTCGTTGGGCCGGGTGTTGGAGGCGACCGGGCGGCTGATGTCGGTGTAGCCCACCTTCTTGGCGCCGGCGGCGATGACCTTGTAGTGGTTGTTGGGCGGCATCTCCGGCAGGCCGCTGGCCCGGGTGCCGGCGACGCCCATCTTGCGTTCGGCGATATCGTAGTAGGGTGCCAGTTCCTCGTAGCTGATCGGCCAGTCGAGCACATTGGCGCCCCTGACCTCGCCATAGGTGCTGCGAATGCGGAAATCGTGCGGCAGGAAGCGCAGCGCCAGCCCCGAGAAGTGCATGGTCGAGCCGCCCACGCCCTTCACGATCCAGGCCGGCAGGTTGGGATAGGTCTCGGTGTGATGCCAGCCGCCTGCGGAGATGCGCTTGTCCAGCCACGAGATCTTCTTGAACATCGCCCATTCGTCGTTCTCGAAATCGGCCTGGGTGTAGTGCTTGCCGGCCTCGAGGATGACGACGTCGACGCCGCGCCGGGTCAGTTCGTCGGCCAGCGTGCCACCGCCGGCGCCCGAGCCGACGATCACCACCACGCTGTCGTCGTCCAGCGAGAATTTCGCGCTCATGATGTGTCTCCTGAATGTTGTTGTGCGTTGGTGAGGGCGGGATCAGGCGCCTTCCAGCCAGTCGATGTCGTCGAAGCCGCGGTTGAGGTAGCCGCCCTTTTCCCAGGACGAGCCCTCGTAGCCGAACAGCGGCCATACCGCCTTGTTGTCGTAGAAGCCGGTGACCAGATGGCCCTTGACCTTCTGAAAGAAGGCACCGTGCTCGATCACGTAGAGCAGGCTGACGCGGTCGCTCTCCCCGGCGAGGTCGGCGTAGGCCTTGTTGAAGCGCAGCTTCGACAGCCGGTCGAGCGCGGCCACGCCTTCGGTCAGCAGCTTCTTCAGCTTGTCGTCCGCGGCGGCCTGCGCTTCGAGCGGCTCGAGCGCCTGCAGGTAATATCGGTCGGAAATGCGGTCGTGCGGGAAGATGTCGCGCGCCAGCACCAGCAGCGTCTTGCCGGTGGCGGCGCCCAGCACCTTGAAGCTGGCGGCGAGCGCCTCGCGCGCCGGCGTCATCAGGGTGGCGGCCGACAGCGTGCCGACGCCGAGGGCGGCCATGCCGCTGCCCTTGAGGAAGCCGCGGCGGCTGAGGGTGATGCGCTTGTCGACGACGCGCATCGGCGCGCGCGTGTTTTCGGTGGTCATGCTTGTCTCCTTGCTCTTGTGGCGGCCGGGATGGCCTTTTTCCGTGGGGGCCGGCGCGGTGGTCAGGTGTCGTCGTCGGTCGCGAGTTCGCCGAGCACGTCGGCCAGCATCTGCGCCAGGCTCCCGGCGAGGGTTTCGACGTGCATGGCATTGCCGTGCAGTTCGGCGCACGAGGTGGTGGCGGCTTGCAGCCGGGTGACGTCGGCCGCCGGCCGGTCGAGCGCGCGGCACAGCAGCGACCAGTCGGGGCGGTAGAGCAGGGTGCCGGTGGTGAGCAGCACGCCGTGCCGGCGGCGCAACTGGGCGAGGCCGACGAGCTTGCGGCCGTCGGCGATCACTTCCCACGGTGACAGGCCGCCGAAGCAGGCCCAGGCCAGCGCCGGATCGGACGGCCGGCGCGCGAGTTCGTCCGGCGCCAGCGCATGGGCGGGCAGGCCGAAGTCGCGCAGCAGGCCGGCATGCAGCACGCCCAGCCAGCGGTAGCTCGACACCGTGCCGCCGGCGAGCAGGCGGTGATCCGGCGGCAGCACCACCGAGGACGACAGCATCCAAGGCCCGGTCAGCACCGCGCCGCCGCCGGCGCGGCGCTGCACCAGCTCGCAATCGGTATGCGCCGCCCGCGCCGCCTCGTCGAACAGCGCCGCCTGGGCGCAGCCGAACACCACGCCGGGTGCCGGGTAGGTCCACACCCGGACCCGTGGCACGGTCACCGGCGCGGCGAGCTGGCGCATGTTCCAGTCCTGCTCGGCGGCGGCAGGCGCCACGGTCAGCCCACTGCCGACCGGCACGCGCCGGACGGCGGCACTGGCGAAGGGGGTGCGGACGGAGGGGGCGAGGGCGGCGGCGGGCATCAGTCGAACTCCGCCTGTTCCAGCCGGCGCGCGACCTCGCCGAGGAACAGCGCCGCCGGGTAGCCGTCCACCGCACGGTGGTCGAACACCAGCGTCAGGTTGGCCACCGGCGCGGCAACGATGGCGCCGTCCTTCACCACCGGGCGCAGCACGCTGCGGCCGACGCCGAGGATGGCCACCTGCGGCGGGTTGATGATGGGGCTGAAGCGGTCGATGCCGGTGGCGCCGAGGTTGGTCACGGTGAAGGTGCCGCGCTGGTAGGCGCCGCCGGTGAGGGCCCCGGCGCGGGCGCCCTCGGCAAGCCGGCGGGTTTCCGCCGCCAGTTGCGCCACCGCGAGCGTGTCCGCATTGCGGATTACCGGCACCATCAGGCCGTCGTCGAGCGCGACGGCGACACCGATGTTGATGTCGTCGACCGGCTCGACCTCCTTCTCGCGCATCAGCGCGTTCAGCCGCGGATGGGCGCGCAGCGCCTGCGCCACCGCATGCAGCACGAAGGCATTGACGCTGGGTCGGTCGCCGGCGGCGGCACGCTCCGCGCGCACGGCCTCGACGCGGCTCAGGTCCACATCCACCGAATGTGCCACCCGCGGCACCTGCCAGCCCAGCCCCATGTTACGGGCGATGGCGCCGCGCAGGCCGACGAGCGGCACGCTGCGGCGCGCGCCCGCAGGCGCGGCAGCCGGGGAGGGGGCCACGGCGGCGCTCGTCGCCACTGTCGCGCTCATCGCTCAGCCCTCCAGTTGCGCGAGCACCGCGCCGCGGCCGAAGGTGTCCTGCTCGGCCACGTTCAGCCTGGCGATGCGGCCGGCCGATGGTGCGAAGATCTCGTGGCTGGTCTTCACCAATTCGGCCACTGCCAGAACCTGGCCGGCTTCCACCGTGTCGCCTTCCTTCACCTGCCATTCCTGCAGCAGCGCTTCGGTGCCTTCATCGACGTCGGCCCACACCGCGTCGTCGAGGATGATGTCGGTCATGTTGTGTCTCCTGGTTGCTGGTCAATCAAGCTTGAAAGTCATCAGGCCGCGCACGCTGGCGACGATGTTGTCCACCTGGGGAATGGCGAACTGTTCGAGCGGGCGGCTGAACGGGATGGGCACGTCGGGCACCGCGAGGCGGCGCACCGGGGCCTTGAGGCGGAGGGTGTCGAGGTTTTCAGCCACCAGCGCGGCGATCTCGCCGGACAGGCCGAAACTGAGGTAGTCCTCGTCGGCGACCAGCAGCCGGCCGGTGCGCTGCACCGACTTCAGCACCGCGGCGCGGTCGAGTGGCACCAGCGTGCGCAGGTCGAGGACTTCGGCAGAAATACCTTCCGCGGCGAGCCGGTCGGCGGCGAGCACCGACTTCTGCACCATCTGCGACAGGGTCACGATGGTGACGTCGCTGCCCTCGCGCACCACGCGCGCCTGGCCGAAGGGAATGGTGTATTGCTCCTCCGGCACTTCGTTGGTGCTGCCCTCGAAGTACGACATCCAGGACAGCCCCATGATGCCCTTGTGGTAGAGGAAGACCACCGGGTTGTCGTCGCGGATCGCGGTCGTCATCAGCCCCTTGGCGTCGTAGGCGTTGGACGGCACCACCACCTTGAGGCCGGGCACGTGGGCGAAGATCGAGTACAGGCACTGCGAGTGCTGGGCGGCGTCGTTGTAGCCGCCGCCGATGCCGGTGGTGATGACCAGCGGGTACCTGCAGGCGCCGCCCGACATGTAGTGGTTCTTGGCGATGTGGTTGTAGATCTGGTCGAAGCAGACACCGAAGAAGTCGACGAACATCAGCTCCGAGATCGGCCGCAGGCCCTCGGCGGCGGCGCCGAGCGCGGCGCCCATGAAGCCGGTTTCAGAGATCGGCGTGTCCATCACGCGCTCCGGCCCGAACTGGTCGAGCAGCCCGGTGGTGGCGCTGAAAATGCCGCCGTACTTGCCGACGTCCTCGCCCATGACGAAGACGCGCGGGTCGCGCGCCATTTCCTGCGCGGTCGCTTCGGAGATCGCCTGCGCCATGGTCAGGCGGCGGGTGGTGGTGTTGGTGCTCATGTCGGTCTCCTGTGGGCTCATTCCGCGAACACGTGCAGCAGCGCGTCCTGCGGTTCCGGGTAGGGGCTGTTGCGGCCGAAGTCGTAGGCCGCCTGCACGCGCCCCGACACCCGCGCACGCAGCGCGGCGTCGGCCGCGTCGTCGAGCAGGCCGCGTGCGCGCAGCACGGCGCCGAGCGCCGGGATGGGGTCGTGCTGGCGCAGCTCTTTCGCTTCGCCCTTGGGCCGGTAGGTCTCGGGGTCGCCCTGGAAGTGGCCGAAGTAGCGGTCGGTCTTGACCTCGATCAGCGTCGGCCCGTCGCCGCGCCGGGCACGCGCCACCGCCTCGCCGGCCGCGGTGAAAACCGCGAGCGCATCGTTCCGTTCCACCAGCACGCCGGGCATGCCGTAGGCCACCGCGCGGTCGGCGTTGGAGGCGATCGCGGTCGACGCGGACTTCTCCACCGAGATGCCGTACTTGTTGTCCTCGACCACGAACACCACCGGCAGCCTCCACAGCGCAGCGAGGTTGAGCGCCTCGTGGAAGGCGCCCTGGTTGGCCGCGCCCTCGCCGAAGAAGGCGATCGCCACCGCGTCGGTGCCCAGCTTCTTCGCCGCAAGCGCGGCGCCGCAGGCCTGTGGCGCGCCGGCGCCGACGATGCCGCTGCAGGAGAACTTCACCGCCGGGTCGAACAGGTGCATGTGGCCGCCCTTGCCGCGACCGAGGCCGGTGGCCTTGCCGAACATCTCGGCGGTCATCGCGTTCAGGTCGACGTCCTTGGCGATGGCGAAGTGATGTGGGCGATGTGCGCCGACCACCGTGTCGTCGCGCCGCAGGTGGGCGCACACGCCGACCGCCACCGGCTCCTGGCCGGCCGCCAGGTGCATCTCGCCCGGCACCGGGCCGGCGCCGATGTCGAAGGCCAGGCCCTTCTGGATCTTCGGCGGCAGCTTGGCCTCGAGATAGACGCGGGACATGGTTTCCTCGTAGTCCCGGATCTCGATCATCTTTTCGTACATCCACCGCAATTGCTCGGCAGTCGCTTCCATGGCTGGATTCCTCCTCGTTCGTGGGATGCCCGGCGCCGTCTGCTGCTGTCCGCCGCTGGCTGGTTGCCCGGTCTTGTGCGGCAGGGGCGCTTGCAGGATCTATCGCAAGAGCGATGCCATGCACCGTCCGAGCCCCGATTCCGGCTCCGGCTGCGCTGACAAGATGCTGAAAAGGAGAGGTTTTTTCGTGGCAGGCGAAGTGTGGGCGGAGGTCTGCAGGCGTGTCGTCCACTGTCGCAAGATCGTCGCAGCGGCTGCGACAGATGTCGCACCCGCTGCGACGGATGAACGGTCGTGACACGCGCCGGTGACAGGGCTGCCGCTGCCGTCCGCGGCGTCCTCGGCGGGGTCTTCGCGCAGTGCGCGAACGCATTGGATTCAAGGGGTTGGCGGGCATTGCCGGCGGATCGGCGCGGACGTCGGCAGGCGGTGCCCGCGGGCGGTGGCATTGCTGTTGCTATGAAGCTCTCCGCCACCCCTGGTGACCGCTTTCGGCCGGGGTGTCGCGACTCAAGCACCTCACAGGGGAAAACAATGCAGACGAAGCTTCTTGCCTTGGCCGTGGCCGGGCTGATCGGCGCGCCCGCCCTGGCGCAATCCAGCGTGAACGTCTACGGCGTGCTGGACATGGGTTATCGATGGAGCGGCGACCCTATCGATCCTTCTGTCGACAACCGTTCCGGTATCGACTCCGGCACCAGTGCGCCGTCGCGCCTGGGTTTCAGGGGCGCCGAGGACCTGGGCAACGGGCTGAAGGCCGGTTTCGTGCTGGAGCAGGGAATCGCGGCCGACACCGGATCCACGGTGGGCGGTGGCACCTTCAGCCGCCAGTCCTTCGTCAGTCTGAGCGGCGCCTTCGGCACCTTCGCTGCCGGGCGGCAGTACGCGCCCGGCTATGCGCTGACCTCGTCGGTCGATCCGTTCGGCGGAGTCACGGTGGGCCAGTACAACAACGTCTATCTGACCGAATACCGCTGGGACAACCTGCTGAGCTACGTGTCGCCGAGCTGGGGCGGCTTCTCCGTGACCGCCGCCTTCGCGCAGAACGGCTATGGCAACGAATCGAAGGGCAACCGCGGTGCGGGCGAGGTTGGAGACGTGCGGGCGCTGTCGGTCCTTCCCCAGTACCAGCAGGGCCCGCTCCTGGTCGGCGTGCACTTCCAGGACCTGCGCGCGAAATCGACCGGTCTTCGCGACGGCGAAAAGCTGCGCGTCTACGACCTCGCCGGCACCTATGACTTCGGCGTCGTCAAGCTCGCGGCGGCTTATGGCATCCGCCGCGCCGACCGCGGTGACTTCAGCCCCGATACCGGCGCCTCCGAAGGCGAGAAGACCCGGCAGTGGTTCGTCGGCGTGACCGTGCCGGTCGGCCAGGCAGGCAAGGTGCTGGCTTCGTACGTGGCGCGCAAGACCGAAGCGGTCGCCGCCACCGACGACGCCAAGGTGAGCCAGTGGGCGCTCGGTTACGAGTACGCGCTATCGAAGCGCACAGCGGTGCATGCCACCTACGCCAAGCTCGACAACAACCGCGCAGCACGCGAATCGGCCAACCTGTTCGGCTCGGTCAGTGCGGGCTACAACGGCTACGACGGCTATCAGAGCGGTGCCGCCGTCGGGATTCGCCACCTGTTCTGAGGTCGCGCCTTGCATTGAGGCGCGCCGGCCGGGGCATCCGCCCAGGCCGAATCGCTTGCGGGGCCGTCGTGGTGGCGGCCTTTCCGCTTCTCGCGGCTGCGACCGTGGGCACAGGGTGGCCGCGCCGGCGCCGCGGCGCATGCGGCAGAATGTGGGGGTCCGTGCCGGCAGCACGATCTCCAGGAGTCCTTGCCGTGGTCCTCCCCAGTCGCCTTCCCGGCCGCCGCCGCCGGCGGGTCGTGCGGCAGTGGCTTTGCGACACGATCGACTGACCATGCCCAACTCGCCGCTGCGCCTGCTGCTGCTCATCTTTCTGTTTGCCTTCGTGGTCGGCAGCGTGCAGCTCGGCGTGCTGCAGATCGCTTTCTACAAGCTCGGTCTCGAACCGCGTTCCGCCTACCTGCTGCTGAGCGCGTCGCTGTTCGGCAGCCTCATCAATCTGCCGCTGTTCAGCGTCCGCGCCGAGGCGCCGCCGTCCGGCGAGCTGCCACCGCAGTTGCGCGAGTTCTTCGGCCTGCAGCGGCTGCCCTTCACCGGCCGGACCATCGTGGCGGTCAACGTCGGCGGCTGCGTGGTGCCGGTGGCGTTCTGCCTCTATCTGCTGGCGCATGCCCCACTCCATGCCGCGCATGTGATCGCTGCCGTCGCCGTGGTGGCGGGGGTGTCGTATCTGACCAGTTTTCCGCAGCGTGGGGTGGGCATCGCGATGCCCTTCCTGGTGGCGCCGGCCACCGCGGCTGCGGCGGCGATGGCGCTCGACATCGAGCATGCGGCACCGCTGGCCTACATCGGCGGCACGCTGGGCGTGCTGATCGGCGCCGACCTGCTGCGCCTGCACCAGATCGGCCAGCTCGGCGCACCGGTGGCGTCGATCGGCGGCGCCGGCACGTTCGACGGCATCGTGCTGACCGGCCTTCTGGCGGTGCTGCTGGCCTGACCGAGGCGGGTGCGTCCGAGGAGACCATCGCCTTTTTCCAGGCGTCGGGATCCTGCAATACGCCAGACCGGATTCAAGGCCGCCACCATTGCCTTCAGGCATTGGCGTTTTTCCTGATTGACCGCTGCGGGTAAAAAGAGGTATTTTTGATACATGTTAAAGAGGCGGCAGCCGTTCGAAGACTTGTCGCCCTTCCCGTTTTCCCTCCCCCTCCCACCCGGATTCACTTTGGAGTACCCATGGACGAAAAAGTACGCAGCCTCGTGAAGGCGACGGTTCCCGTTCTGAAAGAGCATGGCGTGGCGCTGACCACCTATTTTTATCAGCGCATGTTCCGCCACAATCCCGAGCTCAAGCACCTCTTCAACCGCACCCACCACGAGTCGGGCAAGCAGGCCACCGCGCTCGCCATGTCCGTGCTCGCCTATGCCGAAAACATCGATGATCCGTCGGTGCTGGCGCCCGTCATCACGCTGATCACCAACAAGCACGCCAGCATCGGCATTCGCGCCGAGCACTACCCCATCGTCGGCAAGCACCTGCTGGCCTCGATCAAGGAAGTGCTGGGCGATGCGGCGAGCGACGAGCTGATCGATGCCTGGGCGGTGGCCTATGGGGCGCTGGCCGACCTCTTCATCGAGGCGGAGAGCAAGCTGTACGGCGAAATCGCCAACCGCGACGGCGGCTGGAGCGGCTGGCGCGCCTTCCGCATCGTCGACAAGGTGAAGGAAAGCGAGCAGATCACCTCCTTCTACTTGGCGCCGGCCGACGGCGGCACGCTGCCCCACTACCGCGCCGGCCAGTACATCTCGGTGCGAGTGTACGTGCCGGAATGGGAAGTCATGCAGCCGCGGCAGTACACGCTGTCCGAGGCGCCGGGCGCGTCCTACCTGCGCATTTCGGTCAAGCGCGAGCCGGGCGGCGACGACACGCCGGCCGGCCGCGTGTCCAACCTGCTGCATGGCAAGTTCGACAAGGGCGACATCATCGATGTCGCGCCGCCGTTCGGCGACTTCTTCCTGCACGAGGATCGTGACACGCCGGTGGTGCTGATCAGCGGCGGCGTCGGCATCACGCCCATGGTGGCGATGCTGAACCGGCTGGCGACGACCGCGAAGGGGCGCGACGTGCAGTTCATTCATGCCAGCCGCAATGCCGGTGCATATGCGTTCGGTGCGCATCTGGCGAAGGTCGCCGCGGAAAACAGCCAGGTCGGGCTGCACGTATTCTTCGACGAGGGTCCGGCGGCCTTGCCGGCACGGGTCGGTATGCTGAACCTGCGCGAGCTCGGCGACACCGTGCTGAAACCGCAGGCCGACTACTACCTGTGCGGGCCGTCGGAGTTCATGGACGCGCACATCCGCGTGCTGCATGAGCTCGGCGTCGGCTCCGAGCGCATCCACGCCGAGGTGTTCAGCACCGGCGGCGTGGCGGTGTGATCTAATCGGGGCGTGGCAGCCGTGCGCCACCGTGCGCCGCGGCTGCCCCGTGCAATGTCGAGGCGGCTACAGTCATGCAGATCACCCGCTTCACCGATTTCAGCCTGCGCGTGCTGATGTACCTGACTGTCCCGCCCGATGGCGGGCCGGTCACGATCGACGAGATCGCGGCCCGCTTCGAGGTCTCGCGCCACCATCTGGCCAAGGTCGTGCATCGGCTGGGGCAACTGGGCTGGATCGTCGCCACCCGCGGCAAGGGTGGCGGCCTTGCGCTTGCGCGACCGGCGGAGCAGTACCGGCTCGGCGAGGTCGTGCGCGAGCTGGAGGGCGCCGAGCCGCTGGTCGACTGCAAGTCGCAGCCCTGCGTGCTGGTGCATGGCTGCAACGTGCGCGCGGCGTTGAACGATGCCCAGCGCGCCTTCTACGAGCGGCTGGATGACTACACGCTGGCCGACGTCGTGCGGCAGCAGACCGCAGCCTCGATCATCGAACTGCATCGCGGGCAGCGGCCTGTTGCGCCGGCGGTCACATGACTGCACGGGGCCCGGCACGCATGCGCCGGCGCCGCCACATCCTCAGATCAGCGCCCGCAACTGCCGCAACGTCACCGACAGCATCGCCAGATCCAGCGTGGCCGCCGGGCGCAGCTCGGACAACAACTGGCGGCAACGGGTGAGCTGGGCGTCGCGTTGAGCTTCCCAGGCGGCGATCAGGGCGTCGGTGTCCTGCGCCTGCGGGCTCAGATCGAGCACCGACTGCGCCAGACCGTGGGCGATCGCGGTGAGGTCGTCGCGCAGCGCCACGCGGGCGAGCGCCGCCCAATGTCCATCGGCCGGCAGCGCGGAGATCTGGTGCGACATCCAGCCCAGGTCGAGGCGGCCGCCGAGGCCGAAATAGACTTCGGCGACGGTCTCCACCGTGCGCGCCGTCTCGCTGGCGATCTCGACGATGTCGAGCGCGGAGAACTGGGCTTCGAGCTGGGCGACGCGTTGAGCGAGCGACTTCGGCACGCCCTGCGCCGTCAGTCGAGCCGCTTCGGCGTCCACCGGGGTGCGCTCGTGCGGTGCCAGCCAGCGGCCCAGGCCGTTGCCGACCTCGGCGACGCCCGGCGCGAAGCGGTGGATGGTGGCGTCGAGCTCGCCGAGGATGGCACGCCGCTGCAGCAGCCACACCGTGCCGCGCAGGGCCAGGCGCATGCTCGCCTGCAGGATGTCCTGCTGCACCTCGACCGGTACGCCGTGGTCGAGTGCCTCGGCGGCGTTCCACAGCGACACCAGGCCGAAGATCTCGCGCGTGCCCAGGTAGGCGCGCACGACGTCGGCGGCGGCGGCGCCGGTTTCTTCCTGCAGCCGGAAGCAGAAGGTGGGGCCGACGCGATTGACCATGCTGTTCACCACATGCGTGGCGATGATCTCGCGTCGCAGCGGGTGCTGCCGGACCTGCTGCGGGAAGCGCTCGCGCAGGGGCTCAGGAAAGTAGCGCTCCAGCGTGGTGGCGATATAGGGGTCTTCCGGGATGTCGGAGGCGAGCACCGCGTCGTACAGATCCATCTTGCCGTAGGCGAGCAGCACCGCGAGTTCCGGCGTGGTGAGCCCGACATGGGCCTGGCCGCGTTCGGCGACGACCTCGTCCGAAGGCAGGAACTCGAGGCGGCGGTTGAGCCGCCCGGCGCTGGCGAGGTGGCGCATGTAGCGCGCCTGCTCCTCGAGCTGGGCGGCGCCGCGCGCCCGCCCCAGCGCCAGGATCTGGTTCTGCGCGCGGTTGTCGCGCAGCACGAGTTGCGCCACTTCGTCGGTCATCTCGGCGAGCAGGCGATCGCGCTGCTTGCCGGTGAGCTCGCCCTCGGCCACCACCTGGTTGAGCAGGATCTTGATGTTGACCTCGTGGTCGGAACAATCGACGCCGCCCGAGTTGTCGATGGCGTCGGTGTTGATCAACCCGCCGCGCAGCGCGAACTCGATGCGTCCGCGCTGGGTCACGCCGAGGTTGCCGCCCTCGACCACCACCTTGCAGCGCAGTTGCGCGCCGTCCACGCGAATCGCGTCGTTGGCGCGGTCGCCCACTTCGGCGTGGTTCTCGGTGCTGGCCTTGATGAAGGTGCCGATTCCGCCGTTGTAGAGCAGGTCGACCGGCGCCTGCAGGATGGCGTGGATCAGCTCGGCCGGCGACAACTGCTCCACCCCCGGGTGAATGGCGTCGAGGCCGAGCACGGCACGCGCCTGCGGCGACAGCGCCACCGACTTCGCGCTGCGCGCGTACACGCCGCCGCCACGCGAGATCAGCGTGGCGTCGTAGTCGGCCCACGACGAGCGCGGCAGCTTGAACAGGCGCTCGCGCTCGGCGAAGCTAGTCGCCACGTCGGGATCGGGGTCGATGAAGATGTGGCGGTGATCGAAGGCGGCCACCAGGCGGATGTGGCGCGACAGCAGCATGCCATTGCCGAACACGTCGCCCGACATGTCGCCGATGCCGACCACGGTAAAGTCCTGCGTCTGGCTGTCGCGCCCCAGGCTGCGGAAGTGGCGCTTCACCGATTCCCAGGCGCCGCGCGCGGTAATGGCCATGGCCTTGTGGTCGTAACCGGCCGAGCCTCCGGAAGCGAAGGCGTCGCCGAGCCAGAAGCCGTACTCGGCGGCGGTGCGGTTGGCAATGTCGGAGAAAGTGGCGGTGCCCTTGTCCGCCGCCACCACCAGGTAGGGGTCGTCCGGGTCGTGGCGCACCACGTCCGGCGGTGGCACGACCTGGCCGCCCGCGAGGTTGTCGGTGAGATCGAGCAGGCCGCGCAGATAGGTCTGGTAGCAGGCGATGCCTTCGCGCATCAGCGCGTCGCGGTCGCCGCCGGCGGGGGGCCGCTTCAGCACGAAGCCGCCCTTCGAGCCGACCGGCACGATCACCGCGTTCTTGACCTGCTGCGCCTTCACCAGGCCGAGCACTTCGGTGCGGTAATCCTCCATGCGGTCGGACCAGCGCAGGCCGCCGCGCGCGACCCTGCCGCCGCGCAGGTGCACGCCCTCCACCCGCGGCGAATGCACGAAGATCTCGAACATCGGCTTGGGCTCGGGCAGCAGCGGCACCCGCGCCGGATCGAACTTGAACGACAGCCAGCCCTTGGGCCGGCCGTCGGCACCGTGCTGGAAGAAGTTGGTGCGCAGCGTGGCCTGGATCAGCGCCAGGTAGTGGCGCAGGATCCGATCCTCGTCGAGGTTGGTCACGCCATCGAGCGCGGCAGCGATGCGCCCGGCGACCTGCGCTTCGCGCGCGTCGCGCCCTTCGCCCTGCGCCGGATCGAAGCGGGCGTGGAACAGCGCGATCAGCTCGGCGGCGATCGTCGGGTGGCTGGCCAGGGCCTGCTCGATGTAATGCTGGCTGAAGGTGAAGGCGGCCTGCTTCATGTAGCGCGCATAGGCGCGCAGCACCGTCACGGCGCGCCAGTCGAGGCCGGCGAGCAGCACCAGGCGGTTGAAATCGTCGTCGTCGTTGTCGCCGTGCCAGGTGCGCAGGAAGGTTTCCTGGAAGGGGGCGCGCAGGCGCTCGATGTCGAGTTCGGCCGTCGCCGGGCCGTCGGGCACGGCCAGGCCGAAGTCGTCGATCCACAGCTCCTGGCCGTCGGCGCGGCGCACCTCGAACGGGCGCTCCTCGAGCACCCGCACGCCCATGTGCTCGAGCATCGGCAGGCTCTGCGACAGCGGCGCCAGCTCGCCGGCGCGGATCAGCTTGAAACGCAGCCGGCCCGGCGGTGCCTCGAGCGGCAGGTAGAGGTTCATCGCGATGGCGTCGGGCGTGTCCAGCGTCTCGAGCTGCTCGATGTCGTGCACCGCCATGCGCGGTGCGTGTTCCTCGCGGTAGCCGGCGGCGAAGCCGCCGGCATACTGCGCGAGCAGCGCGTTGCCGCGTTCCTCGCCGACCGCCTCGATCAGCGCCTGGGCGAGGTCGTCCTCCCAGCGCCGCGCCAGCCGCACCAGGCGCTGTTCCAGTTCGCGCACGTCGAAATCCGGCGCGGTGCCGGGCGGGGTGCGGATCACGATCAGGATGCGCGCCAGCGGCGAGTCGGCCAGATGCACGGTGAATTCCGACGACACGCCGTGCAGTGCCTCGGACAGCGCCGCCTGCATGCGCTGGCGCACGTCGGTGTTGTAGTTCTCGCGCGGCACGAACAGCAGGCAGGCGTAGTAGCGGCCGAAGGTGTCGCGGCGAATGAACAGGCGCGTGCGCTGGCGCTCGCCCAGACGCAGGATGCCCATCGCGGTGGCGTAGAGGTCGTCGCTCGAGGTCTGGATCAGCTCGTCGCGCGGATACTGCTCGAGGATGGTGGCGAGCGCCTTCGCGGCATGGCTCTTGGGCAGGAAGCCGGCGCGCTGGGTGACCGCCGCCACCTTGCTGCGCAGCAGCGGAATCTGCGTCGGGCTGGTGCTGTAGGCGGCCGAGGTGTACAGGCCGAGCAGGCGGCGCTCGCCGATCACCTCGCCGGCGGCGTCGAAACGCTTGACGCCGATGTAGTCGAGATAGGCCGAGCGATGCACCGTCGCCCGCGCATTGGCCTTGGTCAGCGTCAGCAGGTTCTTGAGCCGGGCATAGGTGCGCAGTTCGGGCGGCATCTGCGAGAAGGCGAGCGACGGAACCGCCTGTCCGTGTTCACGCAGCACGCCGAGGCCGCTGCCCGGGACCACGCGCAGCTCATCGTCGCCCCCTTCCACCTCGCCGGTGCCCGCCGGGTCGCGTACGAGGTCGTAGTCGCGGCAGCCCAGCAGGGTGAAGTTGTCGTCGGCGATCCATTGCAGGAAGGCGCGGCCCTCGGCGACTTCTTCCGCCGACAGCGGCGGCGGCGATAGTTCCAGTTCGGCGAGGATGTCGACGATGCGCTGCTGCATCCGGCGCCAGTCTTCCACCGCGGCGCGCACATCGCCGAGGATGCGCAGCAGGCCGGCCTGCAGCGCATCGAGCTGGGTCCGTTCGGTGCGGCGGTCCACCTCGACATGGATCAGCGATTCGAAGCGCCCTTCGGCCTCGTTGCGCGAGCGCGCGACGTGCACGATGCGGTGTTCGGCGTCGCGCCGGATCTTCATGACCGGGTGCACCACCAGATGCACCATCAGCCCCTGGTGGTTCACCTCGTTGGTGATCGAATCGACCAGGAAGGGCATGTCGTCATTGACGATCTCGATCACCGTGTGGGTCGATTGCCAGCCGTGTTCTTCCAGCCGCGGGTTGTAGACCCGCAGGCGCGGCGCGCCGCCGGTGAAGCTGCGGGCGAAATGCCAGTGCGACAGCACCGCGCCGTAGAGGTCGTCGAGCGGGCGCTCGGCGAGATCCTCGGGCGCGGTCAGCGCGTAATACTGGCGCGCGAACTCGGCCGCCTCGTCGGCCTCGTCGGCCGGCAGCCGCGCGGCGATCGCTTCCGCGACGCGGGCCACGGGGTCGAAGGCTTCAACATGAGGCGTGGTATCCGGTGTCGACATGCCTTGCTCCTCCTGTAGGCGCCCTGCGGGGCGGTCCGTCGTCGTGTCGACCGGCCGCGGGGGACGAGCCGGGCGGACCGATCCTGCGGCCGCTCGCCCGCGCCGCCGACATGCTCTGAGCTTAGCCCGGATTGCGCCGGCTGCAGCCTCAGGGTTCACCCTTGTCCGGCTGCAGCGCGGCGGCGGCGCGCGGCGATGCCACCAGGATCAGCTTCATCGTCGCCCGGGTGGCACCGACGAAGAGCTTGCGCACGGTGGCCTCGTCCAGCGCGTCGAAGTCGATCTCGGTGAAGATCACGCACGGCGCCGACTGGCCCTTGAAGCGATACACCGAATCGATCAGCAGGTCGCCCTCGCTGTGCTCGGGTTCGCCGAACAGGTCGTAGCGGCCGGAGAACGCGCGCAGCCGGTGCGGCCCGAGGTGCGTGATGGGGGTGAAGCGCGAATGCTCGCGGCCGCGGAAGGTGACCAGCGCGATCATGTCGCGGCGGAAGCCGAGGCCGATGGCCCGGGTGATCGCGCGCCGGGTGGCGTCCATCAGGCCGGCGTCGCTGTCGTCCGGCCAGGCCAACACCTCCGGCGCGCTGCCGGCGAGAGGGCTGCCGGCGCGGATCGGCGCCGGCAGCGGCAGGCGGCGATTGAGCAGCGCCAGGATGTCGGCCGGCGTGCGGTAGTTGGTGTCGGCGGTGATGCGTACCCAGCCGGGCAGCGGCACCGGCGCGCGGCCGTAGAGGTTCTGCATCGGGTCTTCCAGCCACCAGGCGCGGCCGTTCGCCGCGAGCAGCGCCAGCAGCGTGTCGCGCCAGGCCTCGGTGAAGTCCTGGCCCTCGTCGACGATCAGTTCGTCGAAACGCCAGGTGGGGTGAGGCATGGTCGCCACCAGCGTGGCGAAATCGGCCTCCATGCGGCGGAAGGCGCCCGGTGCGGCGAAATCGGGGGTGCGGCCGGCGGCGCGCAGGCGGCGGTCGCACAACTGGTGGAAGGTCGCCACCTCGCCGCCCGCCGGCGCGATGCGCGCGAAGTGGTCGGCCAGCGGCCGGTTGTAGCAGACGTACAGCGGCCGGCGGCCGGCGCGCAGCGCATCGCCGTAGGCGGCGAGCGCGAGCTGCGTCTTGCCGCTGCCGGCGGTGGCGGTGACGTGCAGCCGGAACGGTGAGAACTCGATGCGCCGCGCCCACTCCGCGAGACCGCCCGACAGCCGGGTGGTCAGCGCTTCGGCGCGCCCGGCGAGCGCCTGCACGTCGGGGACGAGCTCGAGCAGGTCGGCGAAGAAGCGGTGCAGCACCGCGCGACGCTCGGCCGCGGCTGACGTCGCGTTCGTGACCGCGGTGCTCGCCGTCGCGCGCTCTCCGCTCTTGCCGGCCAGCGCGCGCACGATGGCCACCAGTTCGCCGCGCCGGCCGGCATCGACGATGCGCGCCGGATCCAGCCCGGCGGTGCCGGGCTGTCGCACGCGATAGTCCGGGCAGTAGAACAGGGTGTCGAGCGGCGGCTCCTCGCCCTGCAGCAGCGGGCGCAGGCGCGCGCGCAGCGCGTCGGTGCAGCGTGCCAGCTCGACGCTGACGCTGCGCGCACGGCGCGACGGTGGGCGCAGCAGGCCCTCCGCGGTCTCGTCGAGGAAGCCGGACTGCTGCTCGATCAGCAGCACGCGGCCGCTCGGGCCGACCACCGCGAAGCCGATCTCGCCGAACACCGTGTGTTCGCCTGCGGCCCGCGTCCAGTGCAAGCCGTGATAGACGGTGAAATCGTCGGGCAGGGCGTCGGCGAACAGCGCCAGCGTCGCTAGTTCGCGCGCGCGCGCGCCGCTCGCGGGGAGCTGTCGCCAGCC
>SHNC01000029.1 GCA_004295105.1 Betaproteobacteria bacterium
CAGCACGAGTTCCAGCGCATCCATGTCCACCGCCGGCATGTTGCGGAACTCGCCCAGGCGCGACGCGATGCGGGTGGAGCGGATCATGTCGGCGACCAGGAAGCTGTTCAGCGGCGGCAACGCGACCGCGACCTCCGGGTTGGCATCGACGTTGTTGCCGCCCTCACCGAAGGTGATGACCGGTCCGAAGACGCCGTCGCGCCTGACCCCGACCACCAGCTCGCGGCCGTTGCGCTTCTGGATCATGGGCTCGATGGCGATGCCATTGACGACGGCGTTCGGCTGCGCCTTCTTCACCTCGTCGAGGATCTCCTGGTAGGTCGAGCGCACCGCCGCCAGGCTGCGGATGTTCAGGCGCACACCGCCCACGTCCGACTTATGCACGATGGCCGGCGAATCGATCTTCATCACCACCGGCAGCCCGATCTCTGCGGCCAGCACCATGGCTTCGGCCGCCGAGCGTGCGACCACGGTCTGGGCGATGGGAATGCGGAACGCCGCGAGCAGTGCCTTCGACTCCATCTCGTTGAGCTTCTTGCGATGCTCGCCCAGGGCCATCTCGATCACCAGCCGGGCGCTCTCGATCGACGGCGGCGACAGGTGCGACAGCGAGGCCGGCGTCTGCATCAGCAGCTTCTGGTTGCGGTAGTAGGCCGAGATGTGGCTCATCAGCTCCACCGCCGGCTCGGGCGTGCGGAAGGTCGGGATGCCGGCCTCGATGAACTTGCTGCGGCCTTCGGCGACGAGCTCTTCGCCCATCCAGCAGGTGACGACCGGCTTGTCGGCGTTCTTCTCGAGCTCGATGATGGCGTCGGCCACGCCGCTCGGGTTGGTCATCGACTGCGGCGTCAGCATCACCAGCACGCCGTCGACGTTGGGGCCTTCGAGCACCGCCTGCACCGCCTTGCGGTAGCGTTCCGGGTCGGCGTCGCCGAGGATGTCCGCCGGATTGCCGTGCGACCAGCTCGGCGGCAGCACCGCGTTGAGCTTCTCCATCGTGCCTTCGGAGAACTGCGCCAGCGGAATGCCGATGTCGACGGCGCGGTCGGCCGCCATCACGCCCGGGCCGCCGCCGTTGGTGATGATGGCCAGGCGGTTGCCGCGCGGGCGGAAATGCGAGAACAGCGCGTTCGCGGCGGCGAAGAGCTGGCCCATGTTGTACAGCCGGATCACGCCCGCGCGGCGCAGGGCCGCGTCGAATACCGCATCGTCGCCGAAGGACGAGGCCGAGTGCGACAGGATCGCGCGCGAGACGTCCGGATGGCGTCCGGCCTTGATCAGCAGCACCGGCTTCACGCGGGCGGCACCGCGCAGTGCGCTCATGAAGCGGCGCGCCTCGCGCACGCCTTCGACGTACAGGAAGATGCTCTCGGTGCGCGGGTCGGAGATCATGTAGTCGAGCACTTCGCCGAAATCGATGTCCGACGAGGTGCCGAGCGAAACGACCGCCGAGAAGCCGACGTTGTTGGGCTTGGCCCAGTCGAGAATCGCCGCGCACAGCGCGCCGGATTGCGAGATGAGGCCGATGCTGCCCTTCACCGCCCCGGCATGGGCGAAGGTGGCGTTGAGGCCGAGCTGGGGGCGGATGACGCCGAAGCAGTTGGGGCCGAGCAGGCGGATGCGGTGGCGGTGCGCGGCATCCATGACCTGGCGCTCGAGCAGGGCGCCGCGCGGCCCCGCTTCGGAAAAGCCGGCCGACAGCACGATCACCGCCTTGACGCCGGCACGGCCGCAGGCATCGACGATGGCCGGCGTCTTTTCCGCCGGGACGGCGATCACTGCGAGGTCGAGGCGTTGCGGCACGTCCTCGATCGTCTTGAAGCACGGCACGCCGTGGACGATCTCGTACTTCGGATTGATGGCGAACAGCTTGCCCCGGTAGCCCGCTGCGAGCATGTTGCGGACCAGAACATCGCCCAGCGAGGATTCCCGTTCGCTCGCGCCGATGATGCCGACCGAGCCGGGTTCGAGCAGCGGAGAGAGGTAGTGCTTTTCGTTCATGGTCAGGTCCCGAAGGGGTTCGGTAGCGCCCGGGGGCCGGTGATGCAGCCTCACGGACATTGTTCAATATTGAAATTGTACTGCGCCGCACAACTCCGTCGGATTCGAGTTTCGCGGCCGGTGCGACATTCGCCGCGCGTCACGCGCTGCCGGGCCGCGACCCGCCGCTCAGTGGCCCATTGTGAAGCGGAAGCGCGTCCCGCCATCGGGGTGCGAATCCACCCAGATCGTGCCCTCGTGCCGCTGCAGAATGCGCTGCACGGTCGCCAGGCCGATGCCGGTGCCGGGAAAGTCGGTGGCTTTGTGCAGGCGCTGGAACGGCCGGAACAACTGGCCTGCGTGGGCCATGTCGAAACCGACGCCATTGTCCTCGACGCAGAAGATCAGGCGGTTGCCTTCCCTCTCCGCACCGAAGGCGATCCGCGCCACCGGCTCGCGGGCGGTGAATTTCCATGCGTTGCGCAGCAGGTTTTCCAGCACGGTGTGCATCAGGATCTTGTCCGCGTTCACGACGAGGCCTTGGGTGATCTCCACCTCGACCGCGCGGTTCGGCTCCTCGGCGCGCAGCGCGTCGATGATCGGCCGGGCGAGCTCCGACAGGTCGAAGGTCTCCTTGTGCAGCGGCTGGCGGGTCAGCGTGGCGAGATTGATCAGCGCATCGATCAGGTTCGCCATGCGCTCGCAGGCCTTGTGGATGCGGTCGAGGTGACTGCGTGCTTCATCGTCCAGGCGGTCGGCGAGGTCGTCCCCGAGAATGCGGGCGAAGCCGTCGATGGCGCGCAGCGGTGCGCGCAGATCGTGCGACACCGAGTACGAGAAGGCCTCGAGTTCCCGGTTCGAGACCTCGAGCTCCATGGTGCGCATGCGCACGCGGGATTCCAGCTCCTGATTGAGGTTGCGCAGCGTGAGTTCGGCCACCTTGCGCGCCGAGATGTCGTCGATGGTGCCGATCATGCCCTGTGCGGCGCCCGCTTCGTCGGTAACGACACGGCCGCTGAGTTCGGTCCAGCGCATCTCGCCCGCACGCGTGCGCAGGCGCAACTGGCAGTGGCAGTCGGTGAGCTTGCTCTGGACCATCGCACCGAGCTTCTCTCGTGCCATCGGGCGATCGTCCGGATGCAGGAAGTCGATCAGCGGGCGGCCCAGGCTCTGCGACACCTCGTAACCGGAAATGCGCGTCCACGCCGCGTTCAGGAACACGAGCTGGCCCGCCACATCGAGGCGGAAGATGACGCTGTTGACCAGTTCGACCATCTGCCGGTGGCGCTCCTGGCTGTCCTGCAGGGCCCGGTTGAGGGTGCGCAGGCTGTCGACCTCGGCTCCGGTGTGCTCCCCGGTCGCGGCATGCGGGGCATGCGCCGGCAGGCCGGCGGCTTTGTCCCTGCGCATGCGCCGGCCGATCGCATAGCCGAGCGCGGCGCCGGCCAGCGCGGCGATGAGGACCGATGGCACGGCGTCCATGCCGGGTGTGGCATGCGCAGGCAGCGGGAGAAGCATCAGGGAAAAGCCCAGGAAGGCGGGCGTGCGAGTGGGAGACGTTGAGAAGAGTTCGCGACGGCCGGTGAGGCGCATGCGACTGCACGAGGCCTGGGCGTCCGGCAAGGCTTGTCCTCCAGCGGAGTAGGCGCGGCGCATGCGGGCGCACCGGCGATGACGCGGGAAATCTAGCACATTGGCTCGCACGGCGTGGTCTGCGGCAAGGTACGACGGGCCATCGAGAGCTCCGGGGCCGGCGTCGCGGCAGCCCGGCTTCGGGGCTCCCGCGCGACCGGCCGCGGGGCGCGGTGGAGCGTCGGTGCCGCGTGTTGCCCCGCGCTTTGCCGGCTAGAATGGGTGCATGCCGCGGCGCGCAACTGCGACTGCCGCTGCCACGGCCGCCATCCCGACCCTCACGCGCGACGTCGAATCGCAATCTCCATGCATGCCAGTCTGGTTTCGCCCTCGACCTGGGTCACCCGCTTCGCGCCGCTGATCGCGGCGGGCGGCGAGGTGCTCGATTACGCCTGTGGCGGCGGCCGGCATGCGCGCTGGCTGGCACAGCGCGGATTCCGCGTCGAGGCGGTGGATCGCGACGGCGTGGCACTGGAACTGCTGCAGGGCGTGCCGCATGTGCGCACGCGCCATGCGGATCTCGAGCAGGGGGTTTGGCCGTATGCCGGGCGACGCTTCGATGCGGTCGTCGTCACGAACTACCTCTACCGCCCCCGGCTGCCGCACCTGCTCGAGCTGCTGGCGCCCGGCGGCGTGCTGATCTACGAGACCTTCATGGTGGGCAACGAGCGATTCGGCAAGCCCAGCAATCCCGACTTCCTGCTCGCCCCCGGCGAGATGCTGCAGCGCCTGGCGGCGGGGTGGACGGTCGTCGCTTTCGAACAGGGCGAGGTGCGTGAACCCAGGACGGCGATGGTGCAGCGGGTGTGCGCCATCAAGGGCGCCGCCGCCGTCGGCCTGCTGCCCTGAACCCGAGCCACGAATGGGGAGGCCCGCCGTCGGGATGCCCCACGGCGGCGATCCGCCGATCCGTGCGCGGACCCGTGCTCACGCTGTCGCGGCGAGGATGCGGGCCGCCAGTGCATCGATGCCGGGCGGCGACAGATCCTCGGTGGCGAGGCGGGGAGCGGACGGAAAGCCGGCGTAATTGCTGTTCTGCGACCGGCGGTACAGCGGGTCGTAATGCCGGTCGATGAACTCCGCGAACAGTTCGGGCAGCGCATGCGCGCTGGCGAGCGCCTTCCACTGGGTGATGGTTTCACGGCTCTGCAGATCGGCGAGGTGCTCGATGCTGCGGTGCAGGCGGGCGATATCGTCGCCGAGGTAGGCATAGTCCCGCACGAGGAACTCGAGGCGCGCCTCGCGGCTGGCGTCGATGGCGATGCAGGGCGCGTGGCGCATCGCCAGGATCAGCGCCTCCGGCACGAACAGGCGCCCGATCTTGCGGCTCTCGGCCTCGACGAACACCGGTCGGCTCGACTCGAAACGCTTCAGCTTCATGCAGATGGCGGTCTCGAAGGCTTTTTGCGGCGGCTGCATGCGATCGGGCAGCGCGCCGAGCACCGAGCCCTTGTGCGCAGCGAGGTCTTCCAGATCGAGAACCTGGGCGCCGCGGCGCGCGAGCGCTTCCAGCAGCCGCGTCTTGCCGCTGCCGGTGGGTCCGCAGATCACCCGGAAGGGCAGTACCGGTGCCAGACGCTCCAGCTCGGCGATGACGTGGTGGCGAAAGGCCTTGTAGCCGCCCTCGAGCTGGCAGGCGTCCCAGCCCACCATGCGCAACCAGGTGGCGAACGACCCGCTGCGCTGTCCGCCGCGCCAGCAGTAGATCAGCGGCCGCCAGGTCTTCGGCTTGTCGCGCAGCGCACCCTGCAGGTGGCGGGCGATGTTCTCGGCGACGAGGGCGCCTCCCAGCCGGCGTGCCTCGAAGGCCGAGCGCTGCTTGTAGATCGTGCCCACGATCACGCGCTGCTCGTTCTCGAGCACCGGCAGGTTGATCGCACCCGGGATGCTGTCCTCGGCGAACTCCAGCGGCGTGCGCGCGTCGATGATCTCGTCAAACTCGTGGAGCTGTGCTACGGTCGCGACGCCTTTTCTCATCATTGTTCGCGCCTGGCGGAGCATTCCGCGCCGCGCGTTTCCTCTCTTCCATGGATCAAGTCAGACTGACGCAATTCTCCCACGGCGGCGGATGCGGCTGCAAAATCGCACCGGGCGTGCTCACCGAACTGCTCGCGACCATGCCCGCCGGCCTCATGCCGCCCGACCTGCTGGTGGGCACGGATACCGCCGACGACGCGGCGGTTTACCGGCTCAACGATCGTCAGGCCATCGTCGCCACGACCGACTTCTTCACGCCCATCGTCGACGATCCCTACGACTTCGGCCGCATCGCGGCGACCAATGCGCTGTCGGATGTCTACGCCATGGGTGGCACGCCGCTGTTCGCGCTGGCGGTGGTCGGCATGCCGCTCGACAAGCTGCCGCCGGCGGTCATCGGTCGCATCCTGCAGGGCGGGGCCGACGTCTGCCGCGCGGCGGGCATCCCGGTGGCGGGTGGTCACTCCATCGACGTGCTGGAGCCCATCTACGGCCTCGTCGGCCTCGGCGTGGTCGATCCGGCCAGGGTGAAGACCAATGCCGGCGCGCAGCCCGGCGATGTCCTTATCCTGACCAAACCGCTCGGGATCGGCATCCTGTCGGCGGGGCTCAAGAAGGGCGTCCTGTCGGGCGAGGGCTACGCCGAGATGGTGCGCTGGACGACGATGCTGAACCGTGCGGGAGCGCTGCTGGCGGACATCGATGCGGTGCACGCGGTGACCGACGTCACCGGCTTCGGCCTCGCAGGTCATCTGCTGGAAATGTGCCGTGGTGCGAACCTGGAGGCGACCGTGCGGTTTGCCGACCTGCCGCTCATCGCGGAGGCGGCCCGCCTGGTGCGCGAAGGCGTTGCCACCGGCGCGTCGGCGCGCAACTGGGCGAGCTACGGTTCGTCGGTCGTGCTGCCGGCCGATGCCCCCGAATGGCAGCGCAAGCTGATCACCGACCCGCAGACCTCGGGCGGCCTGCTGATCTCGTGTGCGCCCGCGGCGGTCGACGCCGTGCAGGCGGCGATCCGCGGCGTGCAGGGCGCGCCGGGGGCAGTGGTCGGCAGCATGTCGGCGGGCGAGGCGAGGGTCCGGGTGGTCTGAATCGAGTGGCCGCGAGGCGCGAGGCCGTCAGCGGCGGGCTGCGGAGGCGAGCAGGGGCTTGAGTCCGCGCCACACCGTTTCCAGGATCAGCGCTTGCGCCTGCGCGGTGGGGTGGATGCCGTCGGCCTGGAACAGCTCGGCCCTGTCGGCGAAGCCTTCCATCAGGAAGGGCACGAGGGCCACGTTCTGGGTCTGTGCCACGTCGGCGAAGGTGTCGGCGAAGCGGCGGGTATAGGCCGGGCCGTAGTTGGGCGGCATGCGCATGCCGACGAGCAGGACGCGTGCGCCGGCCGCGCGCGTGGCGGCGATCATCGCCTGCAGGTTGTCGGCCAGCAACTGCGGCTTCAGCCCGCGCAGGCCGTCGTTGGAGCCGAGTTCGAGGATCACGATGTCGGGCTTGTGCTCCGCCAGTGCAGCCGGCAGGCGCGAGCGGCCGCCGGCGGAGGTTTCGCCGGAGACGCTGGCATTGATCACCTTGTGGCGGAACCCTTCGCGCTCCAGACGCGTCTGCAACAGGGTGGGCCAGGCCTCGCCGGGCTTGAGGCCATAGCCGGCAGACAGGCTGTCGCCCCACACCAGAATCGACGCCGCCGGTGCGGCGCCCGCGAACAGCAGCAGGAACAGGAAGGTGGCGATGGATCGCAGCGGCATTGAGTTCTCCATTCCGGTCATCGAGGTGGCCGGCTTGTCCCGGCGGGTGCCGATGGCCGACGGGCAGGGCGTGCTGCACATTCTGCAGGATGTGAAGTTCGCGGTGCGCGCGGGCGAATCGGTGGCCGTCGTCGGCGCATCCGGTTCGGGCAAATCGACGCTGCTGGGATTGCTCGCCGGATTGGACGTTCCCGACGCGGGCAGCGTCCGCCTCGCGGGGACCGACCTGTTCGCGCTGAACGAGGATGCCCGCGCGGCACTGCGCGGCGAAGCCATCGGCTTCGTGTTCCAGTCCTTCCAGTTGTTGCCGGCATTGACCGCGCTCGAGAACGTCATGTTGCCGCTCGAGCTGGCCGGCGCGGACAACGCCAGGGAGGTCGCAGCGCAGTGGCTGCAGCGTGTCGGGCTGGGCGACCGCTTGCGCCATTACCCCAAGCACCTGTCCGGTGGCGAGCAGCAGCGCGTGGCCCTGGCGCGCGCGTTCGCGCCGCATCCGCGGCTGCTTCTGGCCGACGAGCCGACGGGCAACCTCGATGCCGAAACGGGTCGCGCCATCATCGAGCTGATCTTCCGCCTCAACCGCGAGGCGGGCACGACGCTGATCCTGGTGACCCACGACGAGTCTCTGGCGCGCCGCTGCGGCCGCGTGCTGCGAATGGCGTCCGGGCATCTGGTCGAGGCGCCGCGGCAGGTGGCGTGAAGCATGCTATCGCGATGGCTGTGGCTGGCTCGGCGGTGCGATTGCCTGTAGGAGCGGGCTTGACCGCGACCTGCACGGTCGATCGCGGTCAAGCCCGCTCCTACGGCGATGGCACGGAGTCTCGCTGCTTGACCGCCGCGTCAGGCAGTCAGCTTGCGAACAGATCGAGGATGCCGTCCAGGCCGCGGTGGTCGAGGCAGCACTGTGCCACCGCGCGCAGCACCGGCTTGGCGCGGAAGGCGACACCGAAGCCGGCTGCCTGCAGCATGGGAATGTCGTTGGCGCCGTCGCCGGCGGCGATCACCTGCCCCGGGGCCAGTCCCAGCTCGTCGCGGATGCGCATCAGGTGCGCCGCCTTGGCCCTGCCGTCGACGATGTCGCCGACGACGCGGCCGGTGAGTTTTCCGTCGGCCACTTCCAGCAAGTTGGAATAGGCGTGGTCGAAGCCGAGGCGCTGCTGCAGTCGCTCGGTGAAATAGGTGAAACCGCCCGACACCAGCACGGTGCGGATACCGGCGCGCTGCAGCCCGCGCATCAACCGCTCGGCGCCGGGGTTCAGTTGCAGGCGCTGCTCATAGACCTCGCCCAGCGCTTCCTCGCGCAGCCCGGCCAGCAGCGCGACGCGGCGCGTCAGCGATTCGCAGAAGTCGATCTCGCCGCGCATCGCCGCTTCGGTGATTTCGGCCACCTGGGGCTTAAGGCCCTGCATGTCGGCGATCTCGTCGATGCACTCGATGTTGATCAGCGTCGAGTCCATGTCGGTGACGAAGAGGCCAAAGTCGCGCAGCCTGCGACCGTCCGGCACCCAGGCGAAATCGAGCGAGGCTTCGACGCAGCGCGCGGCGAGCGCGTCGTGCGGCCGGGCATCGACCAGGCGGAAGGAGTGCGGCGTGATCTGCTCGATCGCGCTCGCCCCGGTCAGCTTCGCGACCGACTTCAGCGCGAGGTTGTCGACGTCTTCGCCGAGGACGACCAGACTCATCGCAAGACGCTCCCGTCGCCGCGCGACCCCCTCCCCATGGGAGGAAGAGCGCCTCCTTCGGGCGGCCGGGCGGAGGCGCTCATGCAGCCTGCTCCCGGCGTGCGCGCGTGTCGCGCAGCACGGCGGCGGCGTTGCGGATCATCTCTTCGGTGGTTTCCCAGCCCACGCAGGCGTCGGTGACCGAGCAGCCGTACTTGAGCTGCGACAGGTCGGCGGGAATGGGCTGGTTGCCGGCGACGAGGTTGCTCTCGATCATCAGGCCCACCACCGACCGGTTGCCCTCACGGATCTGATGCACCACGTCCTTCATCACCAGCGGCTGGAACTCGGGGTTCTTCCAGGAGTTGGCGTGCGAGCAGTCGACCACGATGTTGAGCGGCAGCCTGGCCTTGGTCAGCGCCTTCTCGGCGAGCGAGATCGACACCGTGTCGTAGTTCGGCCGTCCGCCGCCGCCGCGCAGCACGACGTGGCCATAGCGATTGCCACGGGTGCGCGTGATGGCGGATTCGCCGCTGGAATTGATGCCGAGGAAACTGTGCGGGCTGGATGCAGAGATGATGGCATTGATCGCTACCTCGAGGTCGCCGTCGGTCGCGTTCTTGAAGCCCACCGGCGTCGACAGGCCGGAGGCCATCTCGCGGTGCGTCTGCGATTCGGAGGTACGCGCCCCGATCGCCGTCCACGAGATCAGGTCGCCGTAGTACTGCGGCGCGATCGGGTCCAGCGCCTCGGTGCCGGTGGGCAGGCCGACTTCGCACACGTCGAGCAGGAAGCGGCGGGCGCGCTCCATGCCGACGTCGATACGGAAGGAGTCGTCCATGAAGGGGTCGTTGATGAATCCCTTCCAGCCGGTGGCGGTACGCGGCTTCTCGAAGTAGACGCGCATCACCAGCAGCATCGTGTCCGACACTTCGTCGGCCAGCGCCTTCAGGCGGCGCGCGTAGTCCAGGCCGGCCACCGGGTCATGGATGGAGCATGGGCCGACGACGACGAACAGGCGGTCGTCCTTGCGGTCCAGGATGTCGCACAGCGCCTTGCGACCGGCCAGCACCGACGCCGCGGCGCGCTCGGACAGCGGCACGCGCGCCTTGATCTCGTCAGGCGAGGGCATGTGGTCGAATGAGGCGATGTTGAGGTTCTCGGTCTGTGCGACGGACATTACGTGACTCCGGTGTGCTGCCTGAAAAGCCGGCATTGTAACTCCCCGATCGCACGACTGTCCGGCTCGCACGCGCCGCGCGAGGGCCGGCTGGGGCATCGAAGCGCGCGGCATTACGATGGACGTGCGATACGCGTGTCGGCCGATGCGCGCGCCTCCTTGTGAATTCTTGCCGGAGCCGGACGATGAAAAAGCGCTGCGATTGGTGCGGAACCGACCCCCTCTACGTCGACTACCATGATCGTGAGTGGGGCGTTCCCGCGCATGACGACCGGCACTTGTTCGAAATGCTGATCCTGGAGGGGGCGCAGGCTGGCCTCAACTGGATCACCATCCTGCGCAAGCGCGACAACTACCGCCGCGCCTTCGACGGTTTCGATGCCGAACGCGTGGCCGGCTACACCGCGCAGGATGTCGAGCGCCTGCTGGGCGACGCGGGGATCGTGCGCAATCGGCTGAAGATCGAATCCGCCATCGCCAACGCGCGCGCCACGCTGGACGTCCGCGCCCAGTTCGGCTCGCTCGACGCCTTCCTGTGGCGCTTCGTCGACGGCCGGCCCCGGCACGTCGGCTGGTCCAGCCTGGCGGATGTGCCGCCGAGCACGGCCGAGTCGGAGGTGATGAGCCGGGAGCTGCGCCGCCGCGGCTTCCGCTTCGTCGGGCCGACCATCTGCTATGCGTTCATGCAGGCGGTGGGCATGGTCAACGACCACCTTGCAGAATGCTTCCGCTACGCGGAGATCCGCGATCGCCAGCCCGTTGTGTGACGCGCTCAGGAACCCGGGGCGGCGACATGCCGCCGGCGCCGCGGCACGGCATGCCGACGGAAGAACAGGAGCTTGCCGACTTCCGTGCTGACGACATAACCCAGCACGATGACGAGGAGTGCGGCGAGCAGCGCGGGCTCGGGCGGGGTGAAGCCGAACGCCGACGCGACGCCGGGAATGTAGGGCAGGATCAGCGCCGTCGTCGTGACGGCGATCGTGGCCACCAGCAGCAGCCGGCTGGGAGCACTGCGCCAGGCCGCTTGGCGGGTGCGCAGCACCAGGACTACGGCGAGCTCGGTCAGCAGCGACACGACGAACCACGAGGTCTGGAACAGGGACTCGCCCGCGCCGAAAAGCTTCAGCAGCACGAAGAAGGTCAGCAGATCGAAGGCGCTGCTGATGAGCCCGAACACGATCATGAAACGTCGCACCTCGCCCACATTCCAGCGTTGCACGCGGGTGATGTGCTCGCGGTCGACACGGTCGGTGGAAATGGCGATGGAGGGCAGGTCGGACAGGAAGTTGTTGAGCAGGATCTGCTTCGCCGCCAGCGGCAGGAAGGGCAGCAGCGGCGTCGCCAGCGCCATGCTGACCATGTTGCCGAAGTTGGCGCTGGTGGTGATCGAGATGTACTTGAGCGTGTTGGCGAAGGTGCGGCGTCCTTCCTCGACGCCGGTGCGCAGCACGCCAAGGTCGCTCTTGAGCAGCACCACGTCGGCACTGTCGCGCGCCACGTCGACCGCGCCCTCGACCGAGATGCCGACGTCGGCGGCATGCAGCGCGGCGGCGTCGTTGATGCCGTCGCCGAGGTAGCCCACCGCATGGCCGGTTCGCTGCAGTGCGCGCACGATGCGCTCCTTCTGCTGCGGGTCGACTTCCACGAAGAGATCGGTGCGCTCGGCCAGATGCCACAGCGCCTCGTCGCCGAGCCCCGCGATTTGCGCGCCGGTCAGCATCGCCTGCGGATCGAGGCCGATGCTGGCCGCCAGATGGGCGGTGACATAGCGGTTGTCGCCGCTGATGATCTTGGTGCGGCAGCCGAGCCGGGCGAGGTTGCGGATGGTGCGCGCAGCGTCCGGCTTGGGCGGATCGGAGAACAGCAGGAAGCCGGCAAGGCACAGATCCTGCTCGTCGGCGTGCGTGTAGCCCGCCCTCGCGTCTACGACCCGGCTGGCGACGGCGAGCAGCCGGTAGCCGTCCTCGCCGCAGCGGCGGAAATAGGCGTTCAGTCGGGCGCGCTGAGCGTCGTCGATCGCAACCTCGGCGCCATCGACCATGATGCGTGCGCATACCTCGAGAACTTGCGCATAGGCACCCTTGGTGATGATGCGATGGCGGCGCGGGGCATCGTGTTCCGCAGCGACGATGGTCAGCCGCTTGCGGTTGAAGTCGTAGGGGATCTCGTCGATCTTGCTGACGTCGCCGGTGGCCAGTCCCGCACGCCCGCCGGCGGCGACGATGGCCGCATCGAGCGGGTTGGCGATGCCCGTCTCGTGCACTGCATTGAGCCAGGCCAGCCGTTGCACGGCGGCCGAGTCGGCGCCTGCCGCATCGACCGCTGCCACCAGCGTGATGACGCCTTCGGTCAGCGTGCCGGTCTTGTCGGTGCACAGCACGTCCATGCTGCCGAGGTTTTCGATCGCCTCCAGCCGGCGCACGATCACGCCGCGGCCTGCCAGGGTGCGGGCGCCCCGCGACAAGGTGACGCTGACGATGGCCGGCAGCAGTTCGGGCGAGATGCCGACCGCGAGCGCGACCGCGTAGAGCAGCGACTCGATGAGCGGCCGTCCCAGCGCCTGGTTCACCATCAGCACGAACACGACCATGACGATCATGATGCGGACCAGCAGATAGCCGAACTGGCGCACGCCGCGCGCGAATTCGGTTTCGGGCTCGCGCGCTTTCAGGCGCGCGGCGATGGCGCCGAATTCGGTGCCGCGGCCGGTCTGGATGACCAGCATGCGTGCGGTGCCGCTACGCACCGAGGTGCCGAGGAAGACGACGTTCGACCGCCCGGCGAGCGGCGCGTCGGCCGGCACGACGCCGGGGCGCTTTTCCACCGGGAAGGATTCGCCGGTAAGGCTGGCCTCGGTGACGAGGAAATCGACCGCCTCGAGGATGATGCCATCGGCCGGGACCAGGCTGCCGGCGGCAAGCTGCACGACATCGCCGGGCACCACGTCGGCAGCCGGGATCGTCACCAACTGGCTGTCGCGCCACACCTGCACGGTGAGAGCGAGTCGCCGCCGTAGCGCGGCGATGGCGACCGAGGCGCGGTATTCCTGCGCGAAGCCGAGCAACGCGCTGCCGAGCACGATGGCGAGGATGATGCCGGCATCCACCCACTGGCGCAGCCACAGCGACACGCAGGCGCCGAACACCAGGATCAGCACCAGCGGGCTTTCGAACTGGCGCAGCAGCAGACGCAGGGCGGTCTGCTCGTCGCGGTCCTCGACCGCGTTGGGGCCGTGCTGCAGCAGCCGGCGCGCCGCTTCGGCGCTGGCCAGGCCATCGTGTGCGCTGCCCTCCGCGGCCATCAGATCGTCGGCGTCGCGGCTCCAGTACGGCAGATTGTCGAGTGAGTCCTGCACTTGCCCCCCCGTTCTCCTCTCGCACCGCAGCGGTCGAGACCCGTCTGCTCACTGCCGAGCCGGGCAGGCCTTGCCCGTCGCTCGCGGCTGTGGTGCTGGCATCGCCGCATCGCCTCATCGCCAGCGCCGGGCTTGTCGCCATTGCTACTTTGGAGTCCGATGAAGTCGTGATCGGAGTGGTGTGATCCCGCGGCACAAGGCCCGATCATAGTCGGCGCGGCCGTGCGCGTGTTCAGCCGGAGCAGCGTCGAGGGCATCCCTGGGATGATCGAGACTGTCCGCCGACTGTCGCGGAACGGAGGGTGACCGGCGCCGCTGGCGCGCCGGCTTGGAGGTTGACCCGCTGTAGGGGGAAGGCGCCCGCCGCGATCGGCCACGACGAACGTTCCTGAAAACGCCCCGGACGTCGAAATCCGGTGCATGGCTGTCGCGCTCAGACAAGTTGCTTTGTCCGGCCTGGCGTAATTTGCCGAACACCAAAGAACAATTCAGGAGACACACGACCATGTCTGCGGACCAGCACTGGATTCTCACCGTTGCAGCGCCGAGTGCGCCAGGCCAAGTGGCGGCGGTATCGACGTTTCTCGACCGGCAGTCGTGCTACATCAGTGAATTCTCTTGTTTCGACGACGAGCTGAGCGGTCGCTTCTTCGTGCGTTGTGTGTTCAGGCCGGCGTCGGACAATCGGGCGATTCCGCCCACGATCCGGGAGGAATTCCGTCCGCTGGCCGCGCGCTTCGGCATGGATTGGGCGATGCACGAACTTCGCGAACGCCCGAAAGTGCTCATCATGGTGTCCAAGCTCGACCACTGTCTGCGCGACCTTCTCTATCGCTGGCGCATCGGCGAGCTGCCCATCGACATCGTCGCAGTCGTTTCCAACCATCCGGATCTTGCGCATCTGGCAAGCGCTGAGGGGATTCCGTTCCATCATCTGCCCGTCACCGAGACCACCAAGCCGCAGCAGGAGGCGAAGCTGCTGCAACTGGTCGATGACACCGGTGCGGAACTGGTCGTGCTGGCGCGCTACATGCAGATCCTGTCGGCCGAGCTGTGCGAAAAACTGTCCGGCCGCGCCATCAACATCCATCATTCCTTCCTGCCCGGCTTCAAGGGAGCGAAGCCTTACCACCAGGCGCACGCGCGCGGCGTCAAGGTGATCGGTGCAACGGCGCACTACGTGACGAACGACCTCGACGAAGGTCCGATCATCGAGCAGGTCGTCGACCGCGTCAGTCACGCGCACAGGCCGGAGCAACTGCTGTCGGTTGGGCGGGACATGGAGTGCCAGGCGCTCGCGCGCGCCGTTCATTACCACGTCGAACGCAGGGTTTTCCTCAACGGCTCTCGCACCGTCGTACTACCATAGACGTAGGATTCCTGTCTGCCCGCCAGCGTGCGGGTGACGGACCGCGGCGGGCGCTTCGTCCTCGAGGCGCCCGTGTGCCGTGTCGGATGCGCTTACCCGCACCGGTGCAGAGTACTGTCCCTGCTGGACGACGATGACAATGGCTCTTCCTGATGATTCCGGCAAGCACTGGGCTGGACGGGGCGGTGACGCGCCGGTCCGCTTCGGTTTCCTGCTGGTTCCGAGTTTCACGCTGATCGGCTTCGGTGCTGCGGTCGATCCGCTGCGCCTTGCCAACGTGGCGGCAAGGCGCACGCTCTACGAGTGCATCACGTTGACGATGGATGGGGCTCCGGTGCGATCGAGCGCCGGGATCTGCGTGCAGCCGGATATGGCCGCGGTCGATGCGAAAAATCTCGACGCCGTCATCGTGATCGGCCCCAATCCTCTGCCTGCGGCCGGGACCGAGCCCATCATCCATTGGCTGCGCACGCTTGCCGCCAAGGGCGTATCACTCGGTGGCGTCGACACCGGCAGCTACTTCCTCGCCTGCGCCGGGTTGCTCGATGGCCACCGCAGCACGATCCACTGGGAGGACATGGATGCGCTGCTGGACCGCTTTCCGCGGCTGGTGGTGTCGAACAAGATCTACGAGGTCGATCGCGACCGCTGCTCCTGCAGCGGTGGCATCGCGCCGGTGGAGATGATGATCCACCTGATCGGCCTGGGCAGCGGAGGCCGCAAGGTGGCGGCTGCCGTCGCCGAATACCTGATTTACGAACGCCGCGGCCCCGACGAGCGACAGAGGACTTCGCTGCGCGATGTGTCGGGCGCTTCGCATCCCAAACTGGTCGAAGCGATCAAGCTGATGGAATGCAACATCGAGGAGCCGCTGTCGATGGAGGAGCTGGCGGCCCACATGCAGTTTTCGGCGCGCCAGCTCGAGCGTCTGTTCCGCGACTCCCTCAACTGCACGCCACGGCAGTACTACCTGCAGTTGCGGCTGGAACGCGCGCGGCAACTGCTTACCCGCACCAACCGGCCGATCGCCGACATCGTGATGGCCTGCGGCTTCGTGTCGTTCGCGCACTTCTCCCATCGCTACCACGCAGGCTTCGGCATCTCCCCGAGTGCGGAGCGTCGCCGACAGGTTGGCGACGGCGAAAAGACCCCCAGGCCGCCCTCCTGAAGGTGGCGTGGCGCGGCTGCGCTGGCTGCAACCGACTCTCCCTCTGCGGCCGATGTTCGACCGCATTTTCCGACCTCCGGCGTCCCTCGCCGGAGGTTTCTTTTTTTCGACGTGGCGATTTGTCGAAGTCGTTTTCACGCAAGCGCTCGTCGCCAACCGGCAATCCCGGGGGCGGCCCGACCTCTAGCATGACTTCCACGTTGCCGGTGCGCAAAAAGTCCGATAAGGCATATCAGCGTGTAGCCGGCGAGCGTGTTGAACATCAATCCGAGACAGATAAAGGAGCGAGACATGACGAGTCTAGTGACGGGCGCCCAGTCGATGAGCGAGTTGAAGGACCTGCTGCGGATCGAGAACGGCGAGAAGGTGAAGCACACCTTCTCGGATCAGGAGTACATCGATCGCCAGACCAAGCTTCGCGCCTACATGGCGGCCAACGATATCGACGCGGTGCTGTTCACGTCGATGCACAACATCAACTACTACAGCGATTTCCTGTACTGCTCCTTCGGCCGCCCCTACGGCCTGGTGGTGACTCAGGAAAAGGTGGTGTCGATCAGCGCCAACATCGACGGTGGCCAGCCGTGGCGCCGCACCTTCGGCGACTACAACGTGGTCTACACCGACTGGCGTCGCGACAACTATTTCCGTGCGATCCAGCAGGAGATCCCGAACAAGGGTCGCGTCGGCGCCGAGTTCGACCATATCCCGGTCGAGCGCCTGGAAAAGCTCAAGGCCGCGCTGCCCAATGCCCAGATCGTCGATATCGGCGCCGGCACCATGCGCATGCGCATGATCAAGTCCGCCGAGGAAATCGCGCTGATCAAGCACGGCGCCCAGGTGTGCGACGTCGGCGGTGCGGCGCTGGCCGCTGCGGTGCACGAAGGCGTACCCGAGCATGAAGTGGCGCTGGCCTCGACCCAGGCGATGATCCGCGAGATCGCCAAGCGCTTCCCGGATTCGGAGCTGATGGACACCTGGACCTGGTTCCAGTCGGGCATCAACACCGACGGCGCGCACAACCCGGTGACCACGCGCAAGGTTCAGAAGGGCGACATCCTGTCGCTGAACTGCTTCTCGATGATCTCGGGCTACTACACGGCGCTCGAGCGCACCATGTTCTACGATCACTGCGACGACGCCTCGCTCAAGCTGTGGGAAGTCAACGTGAAGGTGCACGAGGCCGGCCTGAAGCTGGTGAAGCCGGGCGTGCGTTGCTGCGACGTCGCCGCGCAATTGAACGAGATCTTCGCGGAGCACGGCCTGCTGCAGTACCGCACCTTCGGCTACGGCCACTCCTTCGGCGTGCTGTCGCACTACTACGGTCGCGAGGCTGGTCTGGAATTCCGTGAGGATATCGAGACCGTGCTCGAGCCGGGCATGGTGGTGTCGATCGAGCCGATGATCATGCTTCCGGAAGGCATGCCGGGTGCCGGCGGCTACCGTGAGCACGACATCCTGGTCGTGACCGCCGACGGTGCCGAGAACATCACCGGTTTCCCGTACGGCCCGCAGCACAACATCATCAAACGGTAAAGCCGCAAGACCCCCTTGCGAGACCTGAAAGGAGGCCCAGCAAGGGGGTGCGTATCTCGCCGTTCTTGTCAAACAGAGGAAAATCCTCGCCGCTGAAGACGCGGCAGAGCAGACCGAAAGCGCACTTGGAATAATGAAGCATCCGCGCCCGGGAACAGCGTGATCATTTACATGCTCTTGGGCGCAACTCGACGTGCGCTGCAAAAAGGTGCTGATTAAAGGCGCCCGAATAACGATAATTCAAAGACGGCTCTGTCCGGATGGCCACCTGTGGGCGGTGTCCAGAAGGATCGAAACAAGTCAAGGAGACAAGCTTCAAATGAAAAGCGTTCACATTTCCGAGTTGGCGTGGCCCGAATACGATGCCTTGGTCCGTGACGGCAAGACGCCCGTCCTGATTCCGGTCGGGGCGCTCGAACAGCACGGCCCGCACATGTCGATGAACCCCGACGTGCTGCTCCCCACTGCTATTTCCGAGCGCGTCGCTGACCGCATCGGCGCGCTCGTTGCACCACCGATCGCCTACGGCTATAAGTCGCAGCAGAAGAGTGGTGGCGGAAACCACATGCCCGGTACGACGAGCCTGGATGGCCTGACAGTAACATCGACGATCCGCGACGTCCTGAAGGAACTTGCGCGTCATGGCGTACGTCGGACGGTGCTCATCAATGGCCATTATGAGAATTCGGCGTTCATCGTCGAGGGCGTGGATCTGGCGCAACGCGAATTGCGCTGGGATGGCATCCGCGATTTCTCAACCGTGGTTCTCTCCTATTGGGATTTCGTCACGCAGGAAGCAATCGACGCGATCTACCAGGGCGAATTTCCGGGCTGGGCGGTCGAGCATGGCGGGGTCCTGGAAACTTCATTGATGCTCCACCTGCATCCGCACCTGGTCGATATGGAGAAGGTCTGCGATCACGCTCCGGCGCAGTTTCCGCCGTACGACTTCTTCCCGATCAGGCCCGAATGGACGCCTGCGTCAGGTTGCCTGTCATCGGCGAAACGTGCGAGCGCGCAGCATGGCGAGACGCTGCTGAAGGTTTGCGTGGACGGAATCAGCCACGAACTGGCAAGCGCCTTCGACTGAATGCTGACGGCCCTGCGCCGCGCCGAACGTCGAGATTCACGCAGCTCATCCCACGAGGGCGCTCATGATTGACGCTTTCGAAAGGGCGGATTGCTCGTGGGCAACAGATGTTACCGCCAAACCCCGGCTCTTCGTTCGCTCCCCTTCAGCATAAGCCTGACGTGGGGTCGTGGAGGCTAGCCTCTTCGAGTTAAGGAGTTTGCGACCAAATCTAGGTGTTGTGAAGAAAAGCCGCGGGACGATCTCGCCGATTCCCTTGATCGGAGCGTCGATGTTGTCCACACATAAAGCGCGAGTTATAAGAACTATTGGAGACATGTCAAATGAGTAACCATAGTGGTGATGCTGCTGACTTGGAAGAGATGCTGCAACCGATCCCGGAGAATCGGCGAACCAAGTCCGTTTGGGGACAGTTCTGGATCTGGTCGGGAGCAAACGTTGCGCCCATCAACTGGATTCTGGGCGCGCTCGGGATAAACCTAGGACTCTCGCTCGCGGACACAATTACGGTCCTGGTGGTTGGAAATCTTTTTGGAATGCTTGGTTTTGGCGCCTTTGTGCTGCTTGGGCAACGAACCGGCGTCACCGGGATGGTGCTTTCCCGTGCCGCATTCGGCCGGTATGGGGCGTACCTGCCGGCCGCTATCCAGGCATCACTGGCGGTCGGCTGGTCAGCCGTGAATACTTGGATCATTCTCGATCTCGTGATGGCACTATTCGGTCAGATTGGCTGGGTGGATCCTGCCGCGGAAAACTTCTGGTGGCGCCTGTCAACTGCAGCGACCATCATGACCGCCCAGGTCGTCATCTGCTACATCGGGTATCGGGCAATTTCGGCGTTCGAGAAATGGACCGTGCCGCCCACTGTGCTCGTGCTGGTGGCGATGAGCCTTGTTGCCTGGACGCAGTTCGATATCAACTGGGCCTACGCGGGACCCGAAGGCAAGGTGCTGACCGGCATGCCTCGATTCGCTGCGATGAGTGCAGTGATGACCGCGATTGGTATTGGCTGGGGTATTGGCTGGTTTACGTATGCACCGGACTATTCGCGCTTCGTTTCGACCTCCGTGTGCAAGACGCGTCTTTACCTTGCAAGTACGCTCGGTCAGTTCATCCCCGTCGTGTGGTTGGGCGTGCTCGGTGCGACCTTGGCAACGAAGAATGGACTCGCTGACCCCGGCGCACTGATCGTCTCCAATTTCGGGGTTCTTGCGATCCCGGTGCTGGCGCTGGTCATTCATGGCCCAATTGCGACCAACATCATCAACCTCTACACATTTGGTGTTGCGGCTCAGGCTATGGACATCAAGATCTCCAGGCACAAGCTGTCTATCATGGTGGGCGTCTTCGCAATGCTGGCGGTCATGTTCTTCATGAAGCAGGACAACTTTGCACACGCGCTTGACGCTTGGTTGATCTCCATCGTGGCGTGGGTTGCTGCCTGGGGTGGCATCATGGCGGTGCACTTCTTCGTCTTTGAGCGCAACACGAAGAATTTCGACTTCCTCTTCGAGGGAGCGGAATCCAGGCACATGCTCAAAGTCAATCCGGCGGCAATGCTGGCATTCTTTGGTGGGCTGGGATGTACCTACCTTTTCATGTACGGGATCATTCCGTTGTTCCAAGGCCCCATCGCCGTGGCAATGGGCGGGGTTGATCTCTCCTGGCTCGGCGGTTTCGTGAGCTCCGCCTTGCTTTACTACGTGATGGGCCGACGGTATGCACTCCGTTATTCACCCGTCGCAAGATCGCAGGCGCCGAGGGTACCGATGGCAAAGGTACAAATGGTGAGGGGGCGTGCCTGAATTGAGAGACCCTCATCATTCTTCCGGCAACGTTACGACGAGGTTCCCTAGGTGGAAGACATGAAGGGGATCTCGGTAAAAGGTGCGACCGCGTTGCATTGCCAGACGCTGCTGAAGGTTTGTACCGATAATTTCAGCCGCGGACGAGCGAACGTGTTCGACTGAATGCCGGCGGCTCCGCGCCGCACTGTCCTCCGAATCCGAGTCGGCCCCGCCCGTGACGAAAGTCACATGCGGGGCCGATTGCCGTTTACCCGCATGCAGTTTTCCATGCCGTTCGGAATGTCGCCGACGCGACAACGAGTGTCGGGATCAGGAAATGCATCAGACCGTCCGATTTCCATACTGCTTGCGTCGAATTCGAGATCAAGAATGAAAAATCAGACGAATTCGAGAGTGACGCCGACCGGCGTCGTGTGAGTCGAGTTCGATGAGGAGGACGTTGCGCATACTCAGCCACGTATTCGAGCGCAAGGAATACTCCGGGAGGCAAAGAAGAAATTGCCCGAGCACATCGCTACCGGAAAACAAAACAATGAATTCAGACCAAAGGAAAGCGAATGAAGAGCAAGAGCATTAAACGCAAGGCGAGTGCCGGTGTGTTGGCCAGTTGCTGTGTCGCACTCGGAGTTGCAGGCGCCAGCAGCGCCTTCGCAACGGAGAGCTGGCAGAACACCAATGTGACCGTTGGTTACACGACCCAGTCGAAGGCGGATCCCGTATTTGGTACCGGCACGGCCGACGAGAAAATGACCACCGTGCGTCTGGAGCATTTTGGGGTTCACGAGTACGGCGACAACTATTTTTTCTTTGATACCTACCATGGCAATAAGGTGGGTGGCGTATTTGACGGGGTTGGCGCAGGTTCGTTCGGTGATACCGCGAGCGACCAGTACTATGGGGTGTGGAATCCGCGACTGAGCCTGTCGAAAATGAGCGGAGCGAACCTGTCGCTCGGCTTCATCCAGGATGTATATCTGGCGGCGCGCCTGGAGCGTGGTTCGTATGCGAATTTCCGTGCCAATAATTTCGGCGTCGCCTTCGATCTGAAGGTTCCCGGTTTCAGCTTCTTCGAAACTGATTTCTATGCCCGTGGCGCCCGCTTTACAGGCGATGACGGAAGCACCACACGCACGCTGTTCTGGCGCACCTTTGCCATGCTGCCGTTCGAAGTGGCGGGCTTCAAGTTCGTTTGGTCGCCGTTGCTCCTGGTGAACTTCAACAACAAGGAGCGGGAAACCACCGTCTTCGTCCAGCCCGACCTCTGGCTGAAGCTCAACTCGCATTTCGACGTCGGCTATAGGCATGAGTACGCCACCTACAGCAAGCCGGATAGCGAGGGCGGGGGCAGGTATTCGCGCACCACGCCGACGCTGATGGTGCGCTGGAACTTCTGATTCGTTGCCCATTCGC
This sequence comes from Betaproteobacteria bacterium, assembly GCA_004295105.1. Taxonomy (GTDB): domain Bacteria; phylum Pseudomonadota; class Gammaproteobacteria; order Burkholderiales; family Rhodocyclaceae; genus Thauera. The sequence goes on from SHNC01000029.1 coordinate 21,912, forward strand.
AGCCGGTTTCATGGCCACCCGGCAAGGTTGGCAGACCGGTTGCGAGGTCCGATGTGTTTCTTCGGCCGAGAGAACTGCAGCAGCAGTCGTGGCCAGTTGGTCGACCAGTACCAAAGGAGTTGGAGATGAAAGACGAAGAAAAGAACCTGCAGTCGCCCTTCCGCCGTCGATTCCTGCAGGGGGGTGGCGCACTGGCGGTGGGAAGCGCCTTGCCGCTGTCGATCATGAGTTCGACCAGTCTGGCGCAGCCCGCGGCAGGTCAGCCGCGAACGCTGACAATGCTGGCTTGGTATGGTCACGCCGAACCGGACATCGTTGCCGAGTTCGAGGCCAAGTACAACTGCAAGGTGAAGCCCAAGTACTACACCGGCGGCGACAACATGCTCGCACTCGTCTCGCAGTCACCCGCGGGCACATACGACCTCATCCTCTCCGACGCCGAGTATGTGCCGCAATTGCGCAAGGCGGGCTATCTCGAGCGGCTCGAGCCGAAGAACTATGCCTTCGACGATTATTTCCCCGAATTCCAGCGTTTTCCGGGGCACTGGGACGGCAACGATCTGTATGCGGTCATGGTGCGGTTCGGTTTTCTCGGCGTTGCCTACAACACCGATGCAGTTCCAGAAAGCAAGGCGCGTTCGTATAAGGTTTATTGGGATGCGGCGTACAAGGGCAAGGTAGGGCACTTCGACTGGTACCTGCCGAACATGGGGCAGCTCAGTCTCTATGCGGGCAACAAGACGCCGTACAAGCTCGATCGGGATCAATTCGTCAAGCTGAAGAGTGTGATGAAGACGCTGCGCCCACAGGTTGCCGGGTTCTTCGATTACGGCGGGACCTTCAGCGGGCTGAAGAACGGTCAATTGCAGCTCGTGTGCGGCATCGGCGACTGGATTACCGGCACGCTGGCCCGCTCCGGCGCCAAGGTAAGCTCGGTCGTGCCCGATGAGGGCGGTCTGCAGTGGACGGAATCCCTCTCCATCGGCAAGGGCACGCGCAATCGTGATCTGGCCAACGCATTCATTCAGTACATCACCTCGGCGCAGGGGCAGGTGAAGTCCGCCAAGATGGCAGCCTATCCGGCCCTGATTCCCAACCGCAAGGGTTGGGAACTCCTTGCCCAGAGCGACGCTGCCGAGGCGAGACGCCAGGGAATGGTGCTTCAGGGCCATAACGTCATGGACGACATTCGCTCCGGGAAGATCACGTTCCGGCAACTGCCTGTTCAGCAGAGCATCGAGGACTGGAATGACTTCTGGTCCGAGTACAAGGAAAGCGCCTGATCTTGTTCCCTCCGGGCCGACTTCTAGTCGGTCCGGCATCGCTCCCGGAGTTCTCACCATGTCGTCGAACACGCTTCGCCGCCGGTGGCCGCTGCTGCTTCCGCCATTGTTGTGGCAGCTTGCATTCTTCCTGCTGCCGCTGCTCTTCCTTTTCGTCATATCGTTCTGGAGCATTTCCAATTTTCGGTTGCAGCCGGACCTGACGCTCAAGAACTGGGACTTCATGCTGAACCGAAGCGCCTTCTGGTCGGCATACGGACACACCTGGGCCATGGCCCTCGGCGCGGCGATCGTCACCACCTGCTGTTCTTTTCCTGCTGCGTGCAGCTTGGCGTTCACCGTACCCGAGCGGACGCGCAAGCTCGCGCTGATGTTCCTGGTGGTGCCCTTTTTCACCAGCTACCTCGTCCGCGTGTACTCCTGGCAGGCCTTCCTGTCCGACAACGGCATCGTCAATGTGCTTTTTGGCCTGCTGGGCCTCGATCCCTTGCCGATGCTCAATACGAACTTCGGGTCGCTCGTCGGCTATGTAACGCTCTCGCTGCCATTGGTCACGCTTGTTCAGACCATGGGGCTGGCGCAGATCGATCGCAGCCTCATCGAGGCCGCACACAATCTGCGCGCGGGGCCGGTCCGTACGCTGTTCAGCGTGATCATTCCACTGGGTAAGCCTTCGCTGGTGGTTGGCGCGCTATTCGCCTTCATTCTCGCGTTCGGCGATTTCGTCGCGCCAACTTATCTGGGTGGAGGCGCACCGCCCACCCTCAGCAATCTGATCATCGATACCACCAAATCCGGCCAGCAATGGCCACGCGCGGCGGTCGTGGCGATCGTGATGATCCTGACGCTGGTCGCGACTTCGCTGGTCGCGGTGCGCCTGGCCTATGGGAGACGCAAGTGATGGTGCGACTTGCTCGATGGTTCGGCTGGGGCTACACGGCCTACACCTTCCTGTTCATTCTGGCGCCGATCGCTGCCAGCCTTGTCTTTTCCTTCAACGCCGACCGCTTTCCTGCGCTGCCGCTGACGGGCTTCAGCACCGATTGGTACGTTGCCACGTTCAGCGATCCTCTAATCATCGAGGCGTTCCAGCGCAGCCTGATGGTGGCGGTTCCAGTGGCGCTGTTGTCGACGGTGCTCGGTTTCTGCGCCGCCTACTGCGACTACCGCTTCGTGTTTCGCGGAAAATCGCTCTTCAGCCTGCTGATGCTGCTGCCCCCCACAATCCCGGCCGTGATCATGGGTCTGGGCATGCTGTCGTACCTGTCGCGGATCAACCTTGCCGGGGAGATTGGAGCGGTGCTGATCAGTCACGTCGTGATCGCCTTGCCGTTCGCGATGGCGATGATCCGTTTGCGCCTGGCGCAGATGGACGACGCGCTCGAAGAGGCGTCGTGGAACCTGCATGCTTCGCCCGCGCAGACGCTGTGGCATGTGGTGATCCCGTTCTGCAAGCAAAGCCTGATCGCCGCCTTCTTGATCACGGCCGCAGTGTCGTTCGACGAGTTCGCCGTTGCCTGGTTCGTGTCCGGCCTTAACGAAACCGTACCGGTGCGCGTGCTGGTGTTCCTGCAAGGGCAGGTCAGCCCCGTCATCAACGCAATCGGCACCGTCGTGTTCAGTTCGTCGATCCTGCTGGTTGCCTTGGGCATGGCGGTATCCGGCGTCGGAAAGGCAAAGCAGGCGGGGGCCGACGGCAGTCCGGCCTAGTCCACGGGCGCCTTCGCCTTCAGTAATTGATTCATTCTTGTGAGATTCATCATGACTGAAGCACTGGTAGAGATCGACGGCGTATCGAAGCGGTTCGGCGACTATACGGCAGTGACCGAGACATCGTTCGGTATCCGCGAGGGTGAATTCCTCGCCATCATGGGGTCGAGCGGCTGTGGCAAGACGACGATGCTGCGCATGCTGGCAGGGCTCGAGGAGCCCTCGACGGGTGAGATCCGTCTCGAGGGCCGGTCTCAGAAGGGGCTGCCGCCGTGGCGCAGGGAGCTACCGCTGGTGTGGCAGAGCCTGGCCTTGTTCCCGTTTCTGAGCGTGCTCGATAACGTGGGCTTCGGGTTGAAGATGCGGGGCGTCTCCAAGCCGGAGCGCGATCGCCGCTCGCTGGCCTGGCTCTCCAAGCTTGAACTCGGCGAGTTCGCGAGTCGCAATGTGATGCAGCTCTCGGGCGGCCAGCGGCAGCGCGTCGCCCTCGCGCGTGCGCTGGTGACCGAACCCAAGGTGCTGCTTCTGGACGAGCCGCTGAGCGCGCTTGATGCGCACCTGAGCGTGCGCATGCAGGCCTTGCTGCGTTCGCTGCAGCGTGAGCTCGGCATTACCTTCGTGTACGTCACGCATAGCCAGACAGAGGCGTTCTCCATGGCGGACCGCGTGGTGATCATGAGCCGCGGCAAAGTCGAGCAGATTGCCTCGCCCCAGACCGTTTACCGGCATCCGGCCAATCGCTTTGTCGCCGAGTTCATCGGCAACGTGACCATCCTGCGTGGAAGCGTGGCCGAAGCGGGCGATCAGTCGATCCGCGTGAATACCGCCACCGGATCCATGACTGTGTCTCGCGGTGACTGCACCCCATCGCACGGTGCGCCGGCGGACTTCTACATCAACGCCGATCAGATCTCCATCGGCGGCGCACCACAGCACGAAAACCATGTAACGGCGCGATTCCTGAGCCACAAATTCGTCGGCAACATGGTCACGCTGTTCCTGGAGGTTCCTGGCATCGAGGACGACTTGAAGGTCATCCTGCCCGAGCGGACGTACGACTGCCTGGGCTTGCAGCCCGGAGACTCGGTGGTGGCCTCTTGGCCGGCGGCGGCGGCGCACTGCTTCGGCGGGACCAGTTGAAGCGCTCGGTCGCGCGTCATCAGCGCTGCCCTCGGTGCGAGGGAGGCGCTATCATGTTTCGGCTCCGGGCGGTCCGGGTGAATTGTGAGGTAGTCTGGCGGGATGCCACGTGATGCGAAAGTGCTGGTCGTCGACGACGACCCCGTGACCCGCACCTGCCTGGCGGAGTACTTCGCCGCGGAAAACTACGACGTGATGGTGGCCGAGACGGCCGAGGAGGCCGGCCGTATCGCCTCGACCCGGGATGTCGACCTCGTGCTGCTCGACATCCGGCTGCCTGGAAAGGATGGGCTGACGCTGACGCGCGAGCTGCGCGTGCTGTCGGTCGGAAACCGTCGGGCGGCTGCGGCGGAGGTACTCGCCGCGAGCTTCCGGAAGGCTAGCAATAACTTGTAAACGCGATTTCCGCGGCTTGTGCAAAGTTGTGAAGGGTTGTCGCCGCAGGTCTTACATCCCAGCGCGCGGCCCTGTCAGGGGCTGGCGCGCACGCGGCCGGGCTGCGTGAGCCGGTCAGCGACGGCGCCGGGTGCCGACCTGCGACGGCGACACGCCGAAGAACTCGCGGTAGCACCGGCTGAAGTGGGGGGCGCCGCTGAAGCCGCAGGCGACGGCGATGCTGGTGATCGGCTCGTTGGTCTGCTGGAGCAGGCGGCGCGCGCGGGTGAGGCGGGTTTCGAGGTAGTAGCGCGACGGCGTCGTGTTCATGTGGCGCTGGAACAGGCGATCGATCTGGCGCCGGGAAATCTGCACGTGGCTGGCGAGGTCATCGATGCCCAGGGGTTCCTCGATGTTGTTCCTCATCAGTTGCAGAATGGTCTGGAGCGCCTGCGGCAGTGTCGGATCGTCTGCCAGCGTAGGCATCGGGCTGCCGGGAAGGTCGTCGAGCGTACGGTCGCAGGCGAGGATCTCCTCGATGCCGCGCACGACCTCGTCGCCGTGGTGATGCCTGATTACCGCGAGCATCATGCCCAAGGCGCTGTTGGCTCCGGCGGATGAGATGCGGTCCCGGTCGATCACGAAGGGGTGCGGCAGTAGCCTGACCTGAGGGCGCACTTCCTCCAGTCCGGCGCGGCTGTCCGGATGCACGGTGCAGGTGTAGCCGTCCATCAGACCTGCATGTGCGAGCAGGTAGCTGCCGTTCCACAGGCTGCCCAAGGTCACGTGCTGCCGCGCGGCTTCGCGCAGCTTGCCAACGACCGCACGGCCCGGTACCAGCGCGGCGCGGTAACCGCCGCAGATGATCAGCAGATCCAGATCCTTCACGTCCAGCTTGCCCAGCTCGCCGTCCACCGAGATGTTGATGCCCAGGTCGCTGCGCACCGTCGTTCCCTCCAGGCTGAGAGTTTCGAAACGGTACAGGTTGGTGCTGCTGATCAGGTTCGCGGTGACGATGGCATCGACGGCCCCCGTGAAGGCAATCATCGAAAAACGTTCGAGCAATACGAAACCGATGCGGCGAAGGATGAGCGGATGGGCTCCGTCGGACTGCCGTGCTTGCAGATAGGCCTGATTGCTGTGTCTCAATCGACTGTCGAAGCGGCGCGGGTTCGGGTAGGAACGTTCATCCATCGGTGGTCTACCTGTTGTGCCCTGCAACGGCCAGGCGAGGCGCGGTCATCCCGTGACCGCCGATGCGAATCCTAGCAGGCTCTTGTGAAGAGGATTTGCGCGGCTTGTGCAAAGTTGTGCCGGCCTGTCTTTCCCACGGGGACGGCGCATCAGCCCGGCGCGACCGGTCCATATCAAGCAAGTCCGTGACGGATACAGGCAAAAGCGCGCGCAAGTAAGTTCCTAACATCTGTCTCCACCAAGTCGCAATCCGCACCGGGCGGCAGGCGGCAATAACCCAAAGAGGAGACGACACAGATGTTCGCAATGACCGATCACATCGCGGGATTCGACGACGAAGTCAAGGCGGCGATGGACGCCGAGTTCGAGCGGCAGGAATCCCACATCGAACTCATCGCGTCGGAGAACTACGCCAGCCCGCGCGTACTGGAAGCGCAGGGTAGCGTGCTCACCAACAAGTATGCCGAAGGTTATCCGGGCAAGCGCTACTACGGTGGCTGCGAGCATGTAGACGTGGTCGAGCAGCTTGCCATCGACCGCGCCAAGCTGCTCTTCGGTGCTGACTACGCCAACGTGCAGCCGCATTCAGGCTCGCAGGCCAACGCCGCGGTGTACATGGCGCTGCTCGAGCCGCACGACACGGTGCTGGGCATGAGCTTGGCGCACGGCGGCCACCTGACGCATGGCGCCAAGGTCAATTTCTCGGGCAAGACCTACAACGCGGTGCAATACGGCCTGAACGAAGCCACGGGCGAGATCGACTACGCCCAGGTCGAGGTGCTGGCGCGTGAGCACAAGCCGAAGATGATCGTTGCCGGGTTTTCCGCCTATTCGCGCGTGGTGGACTGGAAGCGCTTCCGCGAGATTGCCGATCTGGTCGGCGCCAAGCTGTTCGTCGACATGGCGCACGTCGCCGGCCTCGTCGCCGCCGGGCTCTATCCGAACCCGCTGCCCTATGCGGACGTCGTCACCACCACCACCCACAAGACGCTGCGCGGCCCGCGTGGTGGCCTGATCCTGGCGCGTGCCAATCCGGAACTCGAGAAGAAGCTCAACGCTGTGGTCTTCCCCGGCATTCAGGGTGGGCCGCTGATGCATGTGATCGCCGCGAAAGCGGTGGCGCTGAAGGAGGCGCTGCAACCCGAGTTCAAGGCCTACCAGGCGCAGGTGCTGAAGAACGCGCGGGTGATGGCGGGCCAGTTCCTCGAGCGCGGCTACAAGATCGTTTCGGGCGGCACCGACGATCACCTGTTCCTGGTCGATCTGGTGGACAAGGGCCTCACCGGCAAGGCAGCCGACGCGGCACTTGGTTCGGCGCACATCACGGTGAACAAGAACGCGGTGCCGAACGATCCGCAGTCGCCCTTCGTCACCAGCGGCATTCGCATCGGCACGCCGGCGATCACGTCGCGCGGCTTCCGCGAGGCTGAAGCGAAGGAGCTGACCAACTGGATCTGCGACGTGCTCGACAACATCGATGATCCCGCGGTCATCGCCGCGGTGCGCGAGAAGGCGAAGGCCCTGTGCGCACGTTTCCCGGTCTATCCGGCAAGCCGCTGAACGGCAGGAGGGCGATACGCCATGGCGATCAGTGTTTTCGAGATGTTCAAGGTCGGTATAGGGCCGTCCAGTTCCCACACGGTCGGCCCGATGCGTGCCGCCCTGACCTTCGTGTCCGGCCTCAAGGACAGCGGCTTGCTGTCGCGGGTACGGCGCGTCCGCGCGGAGCTTTACGGTTCGCTGGGTGCGACCGGCAAGGGGCACGGCAGCGACAAGGCAGTGATGCTCGGGCTCGAGGGCGAGGCGCCCGACCTGATCGATCCGGACACGATCGACGCCCGGCTCGCGCGCGTCCGCGACGCGCGCAAGCTCTCGCTGCTCGGCATGCACGCGGTCGAGTTCAACGAGAAGACGGACCTCCTCTTCCTGCGCCGCCAGAGCCTGCCCTACCACCCGAACGGCATGCGCCTGATCGCCTTCGGCGAGGGCGACGTCGAGCTGGCAAACCGGGTGTACTACTCGGTGGGTGGCGGCTTCGTCGTCAATGAGGCGGCGGCGGGCGCCGACCGCATCGTCGAGGACCGCACCGAGCTGCCGTACCCGTACCGCAACGCGGACCAGTTGCTCACGCAGTGCGCGGTCAATGATCTCTCGATCAGCCAGTTGATGCTGGAGAACGAGAAGGCCTGGCGCAGCGAGGCCGAGACGCGCAATGGTCTGCTGCACATCTGGAAGGTGATGCAGGCCTGCGTTCGGCGCGGTTGCGAGGCCGAGGGGGTGCTGCCCGGCGGCATGAAGGTGCGCCGGCGCGCAGCCGAGCTCTACCGCAAGCTGTCGAGCGCGCCCGAGGCCTCGCTGCGCGACCCGCTGACGACCATGGACTGGGTGAATCTGTATGCGCTGGCGGTCAATGAGGAAAACGCGGCCGGCGGGCGCATCGTCACCGCGCCGACCAACGGAGCGGCGGGCATCATCCCCGCGGTGCTGCACTACTACTACCGCTTCATTCCCGGTGCCACCGAGGACGGGGTGGTGCGCTTCCTGCTCACCGCCGCTGCGATCGGCATCCTGTTCAAGGAGAACGCGTCGATCTCCGGCGCCGAGGTCGGCTGCCAGGGCGAGGTGGGCGTGGCCTGCTCCATGGCGGCGGGCGCGCTGACGGAAGTCCTCGGCGGCACGCCCGAGCAGGTCGAGAACGCCGCCGAGATCGGCATGGAGCACAACCTGGGGCTCACTTGCGATCCGGTGGGCGGGCTGGTGCAGGTGCCGTGCATCGAGCGCAACGCGATGGGCGCGGTGAAGGCGATCAACGCCGCGCGCATGGCGCTGCGCGGTGACGGCAAGCATTTCGTGTCGCTCGACAAGGTGATCAAGACCATGCGCGACACCGGGCGCGACATGAAGGACAAATACAAGGAGACGTCCCGCGGCGGGCTCGCGGTGAATGTCATCGAGTGCTGAGTGCGAGGAGAAAAGGTCATGCAACACTATTCAGGATTCGGGCTCGTCAAGCACGGGCTCAGCCATCACGAGAACTGGCAGCGCATGTGGCGCAATCCGGTGCCCAAGAGTCAGTACGACGTCATCGTCGTGGGCGGCGGCGGGCACGGGCTGGCGACCGCCTATTACCTCGCCAAGGTACATGGCATCACCAACGTGGCGGTGATCGAGAAGGGCTGGCTGGGCGGCGGCAACACCGCGCGCAACACCACCATCGTGCGCTCCAACTACCTGTGGGACGAAGCGGCCTGGCTGTACGAGCACGCGATGAAGCTGTGGGAAGGGCTGTCGCAGGATCTCAACTACAACGTGATGTTCTCGCAGCGTGGCGTGATGAACCTGGGTCACACGCTGCAGGACATGCGCGACATCCATCGGCGGGTGAACGCCAACCGGCTGAACGGCATCGACGGCGAGGTGCTCGACGTCAAGCAGGTCCAGGAGATCGTGCCGATCATGGACTGCTCGCGCAACACCCGCTATCCGGTGCTGGGCGCCTCGTGGCAGCCGCGCGCCGGCGTCGCGCGCCATGACGCGGTCGCCTGGGGCTTTGCCCGCGGCGCCGATGCGCTGGGCGTCGATCTGCTGCAGCAGACCGAAGTCACCGGCTTTCGCATCAGCGGCGGCAAGGTGCTCGGCGTCGAGACCAACCGCGGCTACATCGGCGGCAAGACGATCGGCGTGGTCACCGCGGGCAACTCCGGGGTACTGGCGAAGATGGCCGGCTTCAAGCTGCCCGTCGAGTCGCACCCGCTGCAGGCGCTGGTGTCCGAGCCGATGAAGCCCATCCTCGACACGGTGGTCATGTCCAACCACGTGCATGGCTACGTCAGCCAGTCGGACAAGGGCGACCTCGTCATCGGCGCGGGTATCGACGGCTACAACGGCTACGGCCAGCGCGGCAGCTACCCGACGATCGAACACACGCTGCAGGCGATCGTCGAGCTGTTCCCGATGTTCTCGCGCGTGCGCATGAACCGGCAGTGGGGTGGCATCGTCGATACCTGCCCGGATGCCTGCCCGATCATCTCGGCGACACCGGTGGGCGGGCTGTTCTTCAACTGCGGCTGGGGCACGGGGGGATTCAAGGCGACCCCGGGTTCGGGCCACGTGTTCGCGGCGACGCTCGCCGAGGGCAAGGCGCATCCGCTGGCCGCGCCGTTCTCGATCGACCGCTTCATCTCCGGAAAACTCATCGACGAGCACGGCGCAGCCGGCGTCGCCCACTGAGGAGAGGACATCATGCTGCACATCTACTGTCCCTATTGCGAGGAATACCGCGAGGAAGAGGAGTTCCGGCCCAAGGGCGAAGCGCACATCGCGCGCCCGGCGGAACCGGAAGCCACCAGCGACGAAGCCTGGGGCGACTACCTGTTCTTCCGCAAGAACCCGCGCGGGCTGCACCACGAGCAGTGGTACCACGCCGCGGGCTGCCGCAAGTTCTTCAACGCCACGCGTGACACCGTGAGCTACCAGATTCTCGAAACCTACAAGGCCGGGCAGCAACCCACGGTGAGCGCCGCGGCCTCCGGCAAGAAGGTGGCAAAATGAGCCAACGCAATCGTCTCGAGCAGGGCGGGCGCATCGACCGCAGCCGCCCGCTGCGCTTCAGCTTCAACGGTGTCGGCTACCAGGGCTTTGCCGGCGACACCCTCGCCTCGGCGCTGCTCGCCAACGGCGTCGACATCGTCAATCGCAGCTTCAAGTATGCGCGGGTGCGCGGCATCGTCGCCGCTGGCGCCGAAGAGCCCAATGCGGTGGTCCAGTTGGGCGCCACCGAAGCCTCGCAGGTGCCCAACGTGCGCGCCACGCAACAGGCGCTCTACGACGGCCTGACGGCCAGCAGCACCAATGGCTGGCCCAATGTCGACCGCGACCTGATGGGCGTCATCGGCAAGGTCGGCGGCAAGTTCATGCCGCCGGGCTTCTACTACAAGACCTTCATGTCGCCCGCGTCGATGTGGCCGAAGTACGAGAAGTACATCCGCAAGGCCGCCGGCCTCGGCCGCAGCCCCAGGGAGCGCGACCCCGACATCTACGACCACATCAACCGCCACTGCGACGTGTTGGTGGTGGGCGCGGGCCCCGCGGGCCTGGCGGCGGCGCTGGTGGCCGCGCGCGCCGGGGCGCGGGTGATCCTGTGCGACGAGCAGGAAGAGATGGGCGGCTCGCTGCTCGACTCGCGTGAGCCGATCGACGGTCGTCCGGCCGCCGACTGGGTCACCGCGGTGCTGCAGGAACTGGGCGCGATGCCCGACGTGCTGTTGCTGCCGCGCACCACCGCCAACGGCTACCACGATCACAACTTCGTCACCCTGCACGAGCGGCGCACCGAGCACCTGGCCGACCTCGCCCCGTTGCAGAACGGCCGCCGCACTGTGCGCGCCCGCATGCACCGGGTGCGCGCCGGACAGGTGATCCTGGCCACCGGCACGCACGAGCGGCCGCTGGTGTACGCCAACAACGATGTGCCGGGCAACATGATCGCCGGGGCGGTGTCTGCCTACATTCACCGCTACGGGGTGGTGCCGGGCCAGCGCCTGGTGCTGTCGACCTCCAACGACCACGCCTACCGCGCGGCGCTCGACTGGCGTGAAGCCGGGCGCGAGGTGGTCGCGATCGTCGATGCGCGCGAGAATCCGGACGGCGACCTCGTGGCCGAGGCGCGCAAGCGCGGCATCCGCATCATCGCCGGCAGCGCGGTGATCGAGACGCGTGGCAGCCGGCGCGTATCGAGCGCGCTGGTGGCCAGGATCGATGTGGCCGGCTTCAAGGTGCGCGGTGCGGTCGAAGAACTGGCCTGCGATACCGTCGCCAGCTCGGGCGGCTACAGCCCGGTGGTGCATCTGGCCGCCCATACCGGAGCGCGCCCCGAATGGCGCGACGACATCCTCGGCTTCGTGCCGGGCAAGGTGAAGGGGCTGATTCCCGCCGGCGGCGTCAATGGCGTGATGACGCTGGCCGACGTGCTCGCCGACGGCGTCGAGGCCGGCAGCCGCGCGCTGATCGAGACAGGCTACCGCGGGGTGGCGGTGAGGCTGCCCGAGGTGCGCAGGGTGCGCGAGGGCAAGGCGGCGGCGCTGTACCAGGTGCCGCACGTCAAGCCGGCGATGAGGGCGCCCAAGCAGTTCGTCGACCAGCAGAACGACGTCACCGCGGCCGGCATCGAGCTGGCCACGCGCGAAGGGTTCGAATCGATCGAGCACGTCAAGCGCTATACCGGCATGGGCTTCGGCACCGACCAGGGCAAGCTCGGCAACATCAACGGCATGGCGATCGCGGCGCGCTGCCTCGGGCAGACCATCCCGGAGACGGGCACCACGGTGTTCCGGCCGAACTACACGCCGATCACCTTCGGCGCCATTGCGGGGCGGAACTGCGGCGAGTTCTTCGATCCGCGGCGCTACACCGCGCTGCATGCCTGGCATGTGGAGCGGGGCGCCAAGTTCGAGGAAGTGGGGCAGTGGATGCGGCCGTGGTACTTCCCGCGCGGCAACGAGACCATGCACGAGGCGGTGCAGCGCGAATGCCGCGCGGTGCGCGAGAACGTGGGCATCCTCGACGCCTCCACGCTGGGCAAGATCGAGATCCAGGGCAAGGATGCGCGCGAGTTCCTCAACCGCCTCTACACCAACGCCTGGACCAAGCTCGACGTCGGCAAGGCACGCTACGGCCTCATGTGCAAGGACGACGGCATGATCATGGACGACGGCGTCACCGCCTGCCTGGGCGAGAACCACTTCCACATGACCACCACCACGGGTGGCGCGGCGGGGGTGCTCGACTGGATGGAGATGTGGCACCAGACCGAATGGCCCGAGCTGGAGGTGTATTTCAACTCGGTCACCGACCACTGGGCGGCGATGGCGCTCAACGGTCCGAACGCCCGCAAGCTGCTCGCCGAGCTCACCGACATCGACCTCTCGAAGGATAAGTTCGGCTTCATGGACTGGCGCGAGGGCACGGTGGCGGGGGTGCCGGCGCGGGTGTTCCGCATCTCCTTCACCGGAGAGCTGTCGTACGAGATCAACGTGCAGGCCAACCATGCGATGCACGTGTGGAAAGCGCTGTTCGAGAAGGGCGAGAAGTACGGCCTCACGCCCTACGGCACCGAGACCATGCACGTGCTGCGCGCAGAGAAGGGCTTCGTCATCATCGGCCAGGACACCGACGGCTCGGTCACGCCGGAGGATCTCGGCATGCAGTGGTGCGTCGGCTACAAGAAGCCGTTCTCGTGGATCGGCCGGCGCGCGCTGTCGCGCCCGGATACCAAGCGCACCGACCGCAAGCAGCTCGTGGGTCTGAAGCCGCTCGACGGCAAGCTGGTGCTCGACGAGGGGGCACAGATCGTGCTCGACAAGGAGGTGAAGATTCCGATGCCCATGGTCGGCCATGTCACCTCCAGCTACTTCAGCCCGACCCTGGGGCATTCCTTTGCCCTGGCGTTGCTCAAGGGCGGCAGCCAGCGCATCGGCCAGACCGTCTATCTGCCGATGGCCGACGGCCGAGTACATGCCGCCGAAGTCGTCAGCCCCGTCTTCTACGATCCCAACGGAGACCGTCACCATGTCTGATCTGTCCATCTTCGACCTGAACCCGGCGGCGGGCGCCAAACCCGAATCGCCGCTGGCCATGACCCGTGTCACCGTCGCGACCGTGGCCTCGGCGGCCAACGCCGGGGTGGTGGTGCGCGAGCACGCCTTCCTCGGGCACCTCATCCTGCGGGGCCGCGCCTCGGATCCGGCGTTCTGCGCCGGCGTCGAGCAGGCGCTCGGCCTGCCGCTGCCGCTGAAGATGGGGCCGCTGTCGCGCGACGAGGCGCGTGGGGTCAGCCTGCAGTGGATGTCGCCCGACGAGTGGCTGGTCATCGTTCCTGCCGGCAGCGAGTTCGCGACCGAGAAGCGGCTGCGCGAGGCGCTTACCGGGCACTACGCGGTGATGAACGTGAGCGGCGGCCAGACGGTGCTTGAGCTCAGTGGCCCGGCGGTGAGGGAGGTGCTGATGAAGTGCACGCCCTACGATGTGCATCCGGGCCACTTTCCGGTGGGCAAGGCCGTGAGCAGCGTGTTCGCGAAGAGCACGGCCATCATCCGCCGCGTGGCCGAGGACCGCTGGGAGCTGGTGATCCGGCGCAGCTTCGCCGATTACCTGTTCCGCTGGGTGCTCGATGCCAGCGAGGAGTTCGGCGTTCATGTGGTCCAGTGAGGGAGGGGCCGCGGCCTTGCTCGAGGACGCACCGGCCGGTTCGCCGGTGCGCGGCTCGGCGATCAGCGTCCCGCCGCTTCCGGGCGATGACAGCATCTTCCTGCGAGGACTGCGGGTGGAAGCGCTCATCGGCGTCTACGAGCACGAGCGCCATGCGCCGCAGCCGTTGGTGGTCGATCTCGAGCTGGGTCTGGCCCACTCGCGCGGCTGCCTCAGCGACCGCATCGAGGATGCGGTCGACTACGCGGAGGTGGCCGCAGCGTTACGACGACACGCGCTGGCGAATCGTCGTGAGTTGCTCGAGGCATTTGCGCAGGATCTCGCTGACAGCTTGCTGAGGGACTTTGCGCTGGTCTCGGTCGCAGTGACCGTGTCGAAGCCCGGCATTCTGGATGCGGCCGACAGCATCGGTGTGTCGATCAGGCGCTGGCGTCGCCAGTGCAGCGACGCCTGACGTCGCCAGCGGCTGGGCCGGAAACGGCACCGTTCGTCGTCGAGTCCGCCTGGACGCCTTGGCTCAGCAAGTGAGCCGGGCGGCCAGGGACTCGACTTCGGACGGGCAGTTGAGGGCCGCGGCGTCGCGGCGGGCGACGGTCTGCAGCAGGCGCGACACGACCGGCTCCAGCGGCAGCGACACGCCGAAATGCAGCGGCTTGCCGTCCCTGACGATCGCCAGCGTGGGGATTCAGGCGTACGGCATTGGCGCCGGACTCGGTGCCGCAGCCGGTCTGGATCACCAGCATGCGCGCGGTGCGGCTGCGCACCGAAGTCCGCAGAGTTCTGCATTCGCTCATCCTCGATGGTCGCGCTGCGCCAATCTACCGCACGACTGGAACGGTCATCAGGTAATCGTAGAGCTTGTCGGCAAGGGCCGCGCGCTGGTCGGTGGGCATCGTGTCCGGCAAGCCCGGCATGCTGGTGCCCGGCCGGGCGAGATCGGGGCGCAGCACCCATTGCAGGAAGGCGGGGCGGCTCAGCGACTTGACCCGTTCGGCGAGGTTGATCGGCCACTTGTCGCCGCCATAGCCATTGACCTGATGGCAGCTCAGGCAGTACTTCTGTGCCAGAGCGGCGGTTTTCGCATGTTGCGCAGCCGTGCCCGCCGGCAGCAGGGCGTCCAGCCGTGCCGTCGCCAGCCACACTTGCTTGACCTGATATGGCCAGAAGGTGCCGCCTTCGACGCGCAACTCGGGGTTCCTAAGGTTGTCCCACACCAGGTACCAAGGGCCGAGAGCGACGTTCTTCTCGTTCTGCAAGCGGTTGTCGACGCTGAAGGTGGGGTGTCCGGGACGTTCGAATACCAGATAGGCGCGATACTGGCCGAAGCGCTCGGCCGGAATCCGCGAGACGTAGCCGTCGAGCGCGCGGAACTCGATCTCGGCCCCCGTTGCGCGCCACGCCTGCCCCAGCCAGCGATCCAGTATCCGCTCCGCGGGCCACCCCCGATACTGGACAGGCACCGGCCGGTCGGCCGTCGATAGATGCGGTTCCACGACCTGGACCACGACCGCCGCTTCGGCCAATGATCTTTCCATGTCACGCGGGTCGGGCAGGTCGACCGCAGCGGCGCGGCCATGAAGGATCGCGGCCACCGCGAGGAGGAGCAGCGCGACCACATTGCGAGGCTTGCCGAAGGCAGCCGACCAGATTCGATTCATCATGACTTGCTGCTCCCGTATCGGCCTATAGTGAGTACATGACCGGCGATCGCCGGGCGTCATCTAGAGCACGATCATGACCAAGGTAAGGAAAAGCAACAAGGAGCCCAAGAAGCAATCCGTCCTGACCCCCAAGGAAAAGAAGGCCTCGAAGCGCGCCCGGAAACACGCTCACGACGCGGTGCCGCTGATCACCCCGCGGTGAGGCTGGACTGGCCAGCACGATGCGCGGGAGTACTCGGATTTGCGCCAATCCGGCCGCGCGTCCGCGGCCCGGATGGACGCTTGAAGCGTGTCGGCACTACCGTTCGACGACCCGTGCCAGAGCCGGTCTTCACCGGCCGCTCCCATAGGGGCGGGTCAGCACTTCCAGGAAGTGTCCGTCCGGATCGTCGAAATACATCCCCCGGCCCCCGTCGCCGTGGTTGATCTCGCCCGGTCGCGACCGTCCGGGATCGGCCCAGTATGGCAGGCCACGCCCGCGAATCCGGTCGAAGACCTGATCGAACTCGGCTTCGCTGATCAGGAAGGCATAGTGCTGCGACGCGATCGGCGCGTCGGTATCGAGGAAGTCGAGGCTGACGCCGTTGTCGAGCTCGACCACCACGAACGGGCCGAAACGCGTCGGCGGCGGAAGACCCAGAATGTCGGTGAGAAATGCGGCCGACAGATGGCTGTCGCGGGCGTGCACGATGGTGTGATTGAGGTGGACGGCCATGGCATCGTCCTTTTCGCTGGATCGGGTGATCTGCCCGATAGACACGCACTGGGTCCTGCAGTTCGCCTAAGGACAGATCCTGCTGGCTAGCTCGCTCACCGCAGCGGGCGCAGTGGGCACGGCGCCTTGGGAGTGCGCGACCGATTGCAGCAGCCGAGTCACCACCTGTTCCAGCGGCAGCGACACACCGAAATGCAATGGCTTGCCGTCCCTGAAGATCGCCAACGTAGGGAAGTTGTCGACGTCGATGTCACCGACGAGCTCGGCGTCGTCCTCGATGTCGGCCCAGGCGAACACCGCATCCGGATGGGCGGCGGCGATGCGCTCGAGCATGGGCCGGAACTCGCGGCAGGTGCCGCACCATTCGGCGCACAGGGCCAACACCACCAGCGTTCCGGCGGCAAGGCGCGGGTGGCCGGGAAGCTCGGCAATTGGAATCAACTCGGGCATGGGGCGTGCTGCGGGGCAGGGACGGAGGGTTCAGGGCCGGGCGGGGGCCTTGTCCCTGCCCGGCCGGCTCGGAACGAAACTCACCTTCTGCGCCACCACCGCATCGCGCATCTTCGCCACATGCGGCTTCAGCGCGCCGACCACGTGCATCTCGCAGCGCTTGCAGTCGAAGCGCAGGGTCAGGGTTTCGTTGCCGTTCACCAGTTGCATCGGGTCGGGGCGGATGCCTTTTACTTCCTTCGGGCACAGGTTGAAGCTGTAGCGCAGGCAGTGCTTGGTGATCATCAGCGAGACGTCGTCGCGTTCCTCGTTGGCCTCGTAGGCGGCGTCGATGAGCTTGACGCCATGCTTGGCGTAGAAGGCGCGCGCCCGGTCGTTGAGCACGTTGGCGAGGTAGCTCAGCGCATCCTGTGGATAGGGCACCGGTGGCTCGACCGCGGCCGCGCGCGGCGGGCGCACGTGGGCCTTCAGGCGCGCGGCTTCGAGCTGCTCGACCGCGTCACGGCGCAGGGCGTTGAGCTGCGAGGCGGGCAGGAA
>SHNC01000240.1 GCA_004295105.1 Betaproteobacteria bacterium
AAGGCTGCTATACTGTGCGGCTCGCGCGGCTGTAGCTCAGTTGGATAGAGTACTTGGCTACGAACCAAGGGGTCGTGGGTTCGAATCCTGCCAGCCGCGCCAGAACATCGTTCTAGATCAACGGGTTAGCTCCGCAAGGGCTAACCCGTTTTTCTTTGCTGGGTGACTTTTGGGTGACTTTGGGTGACTTTCGCCCTCCAACGCCACCCGCTTCGCCTCTTCATGCTCGCGCCGCAATGTCGCCAGGCTCTTGTTCCAGCGGCCTGAGTCTTCCTTGATTTTCTCCAGCGCCGCGTGCAGCTCGACGAGCTGCGCCACGCTGTAGTGGCGCGTCATCGACGCATTGCTGTGCCAGAGGATGTCGGCCACCGTGCTCTCCGGCACGCCCGCTTCCCGCAGGCGCATGCCCACGGTGTGACGCAGGTCGTGCACGTGCAGGTCGGGCATGCCGGCCTCGCGTCGCGCACGCTGCCACGCGGTGTTGTGCATCGTCTGGATAGGCCGGTAGGGCATCAGCGGTGCGTCGTCGAGGTTCTTCACGCGCTCGCGGCGCCACACGAAGACGAACTCCTCGTGCTTGCCGCGCTGCGATTCGATGATCGACTGCGCCACGCTGTTGCACACCACCACCCGTGGCCGGCGCCGGCCCTTCACGTGCTCCCGCGGCACCTCGAAGACCGAGATGCCGAGTTCCGGCACCTGGATCTCCCAGTCCCAGCGCAGGTTGCAGACCACGTCGTCGCGCACGCCGGTGTTCAGATCGAACAACGCCATGCGCGCCAGGTGGTCCGGCAACAGGGGCAGCAGCTTGCGCTGCTGGCCCCAGCTCAGGGGCTGCGGTTCGCGCTGGTGGCCCACCAGCGGCAGCATCGTGATCGCCGGCGCATGCTCCAGCCAGGTCATGCCGTTCTCGTCGCGCCAGGACTTCGCCGCCAGATTCAGGATCCGGCGGACGATGCCCAGCCCGCTGTTCACGGTCTTGTGCGAACGGCCCTGGGCCAGACGTTTTGCAACGTAGGGCGCCAGGGTGCCGTCGTGCACCTGGTTCAGCTGGAGATGGCCGATGTGTGGCATCACGCTCTTGAGCCAAGAGGTCTCGGTTTCGATGGATACCTTGTCCTGGAAGATCGTCACGTAGTGCGCCGCGGCCTGATCAAACGTGCGCTTGGGCCGCGCACCGTGAAGCGTCACGGTGCGCAGCTCTTCGAGCTGCTTGATCAGCCAGGCCTGCGCTTCGCCAGCACTTGCGAAACCGCGCTGGCGAAATCGAGTGCCGCGCCAGATCTTGTCGACCTGCCAGGACCCGCCTTCGTCGGGGTGGATCCCCCGTGTTGATCGGCCCATGGTTCAACTCCTTTCTGTGGAATGGGCCGTCCGTTCCTGCGCACATTCTGCGCCGGCTCGGAGGCGCTGGCAGGGGTGTCCGACACCTGCGAGGCCGCCTTCAACTCGTCGAAGGCGCGATCGAGGTCGTGCACGTCGAAAATCAGGCTGGTGCCCACGCGGATCGGCGTCACGCGTGGGCGGATCAGGCTGTCGAAGGTCCGGCGCTTCAGGCCGACGTGCGCCATGGCTTCGGACAGGAGCAGGCCGCGGCTCACGACGACTGCTCCACCGGATCGCCCCCGGCGGCGGGCTGGTCCTCGGCCGCATCAGCCTGGCCGGGCTTGCCCATCGTCCCGACGTAGAACGTGCTGGAACGCAGGCGCGAGTGGCCCAGGCGGATGGCCGTGCGGTAGCGCGCATCGGCGTCGTTGTCCGGGCGCTCCTGCTGGCCGCGCACCGGGGAGGGCGCGCCGGTGTCGGCCTCGTAGCCGTCGTTCGCCGACTGGTGCCGAAGGCCGTGCGCCGTCACACCCAGTGCATTGCGGGTGATGCCGAAGCGCCGCAACACGTTGTAGAAGCGATCAGCGTTCTGGGCCGCCGTACGCCCCGGCTCGCCCACATACCAGCCCTTGGCCACGATGGATTGCAGCCGCGTGAGCAACTCTCGCTGCTCTTCGGTTTGCAGCGGCTCGTCGCGCGGGCGCCCACCCTTCGTGCCTTGGGCGAAGCGCACGAACTCCTCGCACTCCGGGTAGGCCGCCGCGTCGCGCTCGACGGCCAGCTCCCGAGGGATCAGCGCGCCGTGAGGCCGGAAGTGTCGAGCCTCCTTGGGCCGGGCACCGAACCGGTGGCAGATCTCCAACTGAAGGCCGACCCACGGGTCGAAGGCGGCCACCTCCGCGATCTTGGCTTCGATGTCGACACCATGGGCCGTCCAGCTGCGGTCTTCCACCGCCACCTGTTTGCGGTGCGCATGCGGCGAAGCCGCGCCGACGTAGTAGGCCACCTCACGCACCATGCCTGGCCGCCCGATCCAGCCCGCGTACGTGCGCAAGAACGACAGGTAGTTGTGGATGCTGGCGGTGGCCATGTCACGCTCCAGCCAGCGCGCCACCACCGCTTGCACGTGGCGCTCCCGCAGGACGCGCGGGTCGGCGTCCCGGAACGTCGTGTGGGTGCGCAGCTCGTTGAAGAAGCTGAAGTAGAAGGACGAGCGGTCTCTCATCGTCTTGAACGACACCACCTTGTACAGCTTGGCGTGCTGGCTGTTGTACTTGCGCACGATGGCGCCCAGCACGCGCTTCCAGAAGTGCGTACCGATCGGCAGCGACGCCAGTACGACATCGGGGTCGTTGGCGTCATTCAGGCTGTCGCGCGGCACGTATCGGCCGCGCTTTTCTGTCTTCGAACCCATATCGATCTCCAAGTGGGTGACCCCCGGGAGCCAGCCGGGGTCGATGGCCAACCTGGAACACGGCGTTGGGGCGCGCCACCTCAAGGTGTTCCGTCTCGAAGCGGCGCGGAGGCGAAGAGCGGTGTCCACATCCGGCGGGCCTCGGTGCCGGAAGGGTTCGTCCAAAGGTGCGGCCGAGCTGGCCGCTGGAGGTCTTAAAAAATCGGAAGCTGCCCGGACGACACGCGCGCGTTTCCGCGCGAGGTCATCGATGCGCTCATGGCGCAGACCGCGCAGCCGCCTGACTTCGAAGTCGGGGCTGCGGCGGCGACCAGGTTGACCTGGTCATGCAGTGGGCAAGCGAAGGGGATCCCTCGGCTCCTGCTGGACGCGCCCCCTTCCACCGAGGGCGTGCAGGGTCACGGTGGTCTTCAGCCGGCATGCTGCGCAAGTGCAGCGCGTGCCGGTCGAACGCCCGCAAGGGCAGTGGCCGTGACGAGGGAATTCAGGGGTCGCAACGCGAATGCATTGCGGTTGTGGCTGCAGGTGCTCGCGGGCGAGCCTGGCAGCGCATCGCATCTCGGGGATGCGGATCAGAGAGAGGGATGGGGGCCGCGTCTTGCACGGCCGCGTAACTCGTCTAAGCAGGCTACGCGATGGAAGTGCGGGTCACGACCGCTAACGGCTGCTTCAGCGTCTGAGCGCTCGGTGGCAGCGTCCGGCCTGCTGTTGACTTGACGTCCTGCTGCAGGCACCGCAGGGCTGATCGAGAGTTGAACGCAAGCGCGCGTGTGATGTCAACAGCGCCGAAAACGCGGCGCATGTTCATCGGGCAGGAACCGACCACTTGATCCGGGCAGGATTGCAATTAGGTGCGACAAGACGCTGGGCGACACCGACGCTGCCGCGTTCCCCTCGGGCTTGACCTTCTTCTGCCATGCCTCTAGTTGGGTGCGGACGAGGCTCGCGTTCGTGGGTTGCTGGTAGGTCCGACGCGAGCGGCAGCGGAGCCACCGCGAGGCGCCTGGCGAACGGCGGAAACTGCCGCAACGGCCGGACCTTCCGCCCCTCCAGCCGCCTGAAACGCGATTCGCGGCGACAGATGAACATGCGCCAATCGCCTGAGAGAATCGAACGCCGAATCCGTTGACCCGACCCTGCCGACCGCATGCCCCACCAACGCCTCACTCTGGCCCGCCTGGAGCAACTGCTGCTCACCGCCTGCGACGACCTGCGCGGCAACATGGACGCCAGCGAGTACAAGGAATACGTCTTCGGCATGCTGTTCTTGAAGCGCGCCAGCGACCTGTTCGAACAGCGTCAGGCCCAGCTCCGTGCCGACGGCGCGCGCGACGGCCTCGCGCCCGCTGCCATCGAAGCCAACCTCGAAGACCCCGACCAGTACGCCGGCCAGTATTTCTACGTGCCGGCGCGCGCCCGCTGGAACGCACCCTGGACCGACCCCGAGACCGGCACTAGTCACCCCGCGCTGAAGCACATCAAGGAAAACGTCGGCTCCATGCTCAACAAGGCACTGGAGGCGCTGGAAGACGCTAACGCCGACGCGCTGCAGGATGTGCTGAAGGGCACGATCAACTTCAACAAGAAGATCGGCTCCACCACGCTGGACGACGACACGCTCGTCAACTTCATCCAGAACTTCGACAAGATCCCGCTGAAGGACGAGGACTTCGAGTTCCCCGACCTGCTGGGCGCGGCCTACGAATACCTGCTGAAGGACTTTGCCGACCAGGCCGGCAAGAAGGCCGGCGAGTTCTACACACCGGCCGAGGTGGTGCGTGTGTGCGTGGAGGTGTGCGACCCCCAGGAGGGCATGCGCATCTACGACCCCACCTGCGGCAGCGGCGGCATGCTGATCCAGGTGCGCGACTACCTGCGCGAGCACGGCCGCAACGCGGCCAACGCGTCGCTGTTCGGGCAGGAGAAGATGGGCACCACCTGGTCCATCTGCAAGATGAACATGCTGCTGCATGGCATCCCCGATGCCGACATCCGCCAGCAGGACACGCTGCGCGAACCGCAGCACCAGGACGAAGATGGTCAGCTCAAGCGCTTCGACCGCGTGCTGGCCAACCCGCCCTTCAGCCAGAACTACATCAAGAAGGACATCAAGTTCCCGGGCCGCTTCCCGGTGTGGCTGCCCGAGAAGGGCAAGAAGGCCGACCTGATGTTCGTGCAGCACATGCTGGCCGTGCTGAAGGCCGACGGCAAGCTGGCCACGGTGATGCCGCACGGCGTGCTGTTCCGCGGCGGCGAAGAGCGCGAAGTGCGCCGGCAGTTCATCGAGCGCCGCGTGCTGGAGGCCGTGATCGGCCTGCCCGCCAACCTGTTCTACGGCACCGGCATCCCGGCCTGCATCCTGGTTCTGAACAAGGCCGGCGCCGCCGCCCGCGAGCATGCCCTGTTCATCAACGCCGACCGCGAGTACCGCGAGGGCAAGGCCCAGAACCACCTGCGCCCTGAGGACATCGACAAGATCGTGCACGTGTACCGCGCCGGGCAGGACGTGCCGGCCTACGCCCGCCTCGTGCCCTATGCCGAGATTGCGGCCGAGGACTACAACTGCAACATCCGCCGCTACGTGGACAACGCGCCGCCGCCCGAGCCGCACGACGTGCGCGCGCACCTGCACGGCGGCGTGCCGGTGGCGGAGATCGACGCGCTGGCGCACTTCTGGAGCAACTACCCCGGCCTGCGCGATAGCTGCTTCGTGCCGCGCGGCGGGGCCGATGCTGAACGCTACGCTGACTTCAGCCCCGCACTGGCCGACAAGCGTGCCATTGCCTCGCACGTAGCCCAGCACCCCGGCGTGCAGCAACGCCATGCGGAGTTCATGGCCCAGCTTCAAGCGTGGTGGCAGCAGCACCTGCCGGTGATCGACGCGCTGGCGCCGGACCCCACCAACCAGCAGGGCGCACCACGCAACGTGTACGCGGTGCGCGCCACGTTGCTGGACAGCATCGAGCGGGTGTTTGGCGGCCAGCACCTGCTCACCCGCTACCAGGTGCGCGGCGCGTTCGCCAACTTCTACAAGCAGTTGTCGGCCGACTTCAAGTCCATCGCGGCCAGCGGCTGGGGCGCGGAGCTGATCCCCGACCAGGACATCCTGCAAAGCCAGTTCCCGCAGGTGCTGGCCGAGCTGGAGCAGCAGCACGCGCGCCTGGCCGAGCTGCAGGCGCTGTTTGCTGCGGCCGGCGAAGAAGACTTCGAAGACACTGACGGCACCGGCGTGCTGCCGCCCGAGCAGGTGAAGGACCTGAAGGCCCAGCTCAAGGAAGCCAAGGGGCAGGCCAAGCTGGCGAAGAAAGACAGCAGCTTTGGCGACTGGAAGGCGCACCAGGCCGAGGCCGACCGGCTGGACGCGCTGCTGGCGCGGCACAAGGCGCTGGAGGAAGAGGCCAAGGGGTTGAAGGCGCGCATCAAGAGCACCGAGAAGAACCGCGATGAGCTGGTGGAACAGGCGCGGCAGCGCATCGGTCGCGATGAGGCGCGGCAGGTGATCCTGCAACGCGTGCAGGCGGTGCTGATGGATACCTACGGGCAGTACCTACGGGCGGACGAGCGGGCCTGCGTGGCGGCGATCGAGAGCCTGTGGGGCAAGTACGCCGTGACAGCGGCGCGCTTGGAGCAGGCGCGTGCTGGAGCGACGGCCGAACTCACTCACTTTCTGTCGGGGTTGGGATATGCCTGACTGGAGAACAGTTCAGCTCCACGAGGTGGCCGACATCCGGGTGAGCAACGTCGACAAGAAGGCGGTGGCAAGCGAGTTGCCGGTCAAGCTTTGCAACTACATGGATGTGTACGGCAACGACTACATCCGGGCAGACCTGCCATTCATGGAGGCAACAGCGACTGCTGCCGAGATCGAGCGCTTCGGTGTGCGCCGTGGCGACGTGATGATCACCAAGGATTCGGAGACGCCAGACGACATCGGAATACCTTCGGTCGTGTTGGATGACATCGAGGGTCTGGTGTGTGGCTACCACTTGGCTCAGTTGCGGCCCAGAGAAGCCATGGTCGATCCCACCTACTTGTCGAAGCAACTTTCTCTACCGGAGACATCCGCCTACTTCGCGCAGCGTGCGACGGGTTCCACGCGCTATGGACTTTCGACGCGGACGATCGCGCAGACACCCATTCGCCTGGCGCCGTTGGTTGAGCAGCAGCGCATCGCAGCCATCCTCACCAGTCTCGATGCCGCCATCGAAGCCACCGAAGCGCTGATCGAGAAGCACCAGCAGATCAAGGCCGGGCTGATGCACGACTTGTTGACGCGCGGTGTTGCGGACGGAGGGTCGCTTCGACGATCAGCTCTTGAGGCCCCCGACCTCTACTTGCCAACCAAGATTGGCCTGGTGCCGGTAGGTTGGGAAGTGACCGGTCTTCAAGCGAAGCAGCGCGGTACCGACAAGTGGATTCGGACCGGGCCTTTCGGGTCGTCATTGAAGGGTGAGCACTGGGTGGTTGAGGGCTGCCCTGTCGTCACGATTGGCTCATTGGGCGAAGGGGTGTTTGATGAGCATGAACTCCTGTTCGTCGGCGAGCGTGATGCGGCACGTCTGGCCGAATTCAGGCTCAAGCTCGGAGACGTCGTGTTCTCGCGTGTCGCAGACGTCGGCCGGTCTGTCGTCGTGCGCCAGGAGAACGTCGGCTGGATCATGTCGTCCAACCTCATGCGTATCGCCGTGGATACGAGCCAGGTTCGCCCCGACTTCCTGCAGATGCTGTTGGCGGGCGATCCCCGAGTCAAAGCTCAGATTCGCGCGAAGGTCAACAGCGGCGGACGCGAAGTGGCCAATAGCGAGATCCTGGGGCAACTGCTCTTTGCGTGGCCGCCCGTTGATGAGCAAGAGCGCATCATCGTGCGCGTGCAATCCATCGAGGCACCGATTCGCTTGGATCAGGATCGGCTGCGGAAGCTCCGCATGCAGAAGCAAGGCCTGATGCAAGACCTGCTGACTGGCAAGGTCCCCGTCCGCGCCGACTGAGGGTCCACGCCCATGGCCGACGACTACGCCAAGCTGCTAAATCCCGAGCGCGCGCTGATCTTCCGGATCATCCATCGCGCGAACCTGCCCTGGGTGCTGCAGCACGGCCTGCATTGCGGCAACAGCGCTACGCGCGCGGCGGACTGGGTGAGCATCGGCAACCAGGAGTTGATCGGCAAGCGCGCCCATTGGCCGGTGGCCGTGGAGCCGGGCGGCGTCTTGAACGACTACGTGCCCTTCTACTTCACACCCTTCTCGGTGATGATGCACAACATCAACACGGGCTGGAACGGCGTGCCCCGGCATCCCAAGCCGGACATCCTGATCCTGGTGGCCAGCCTGCGCCGCGTGGTGGAACTGGGCCTGACGGTGCTGTTCACCGACAGCCATGCCAACAACCCGCTGGTCAACTACTACCGGGACCCGGCACAGCTCGACCGCATCGACTGGCCCATCCTGCAGGCGCGCGACTTCAAGCGCGACCCGGAGGACCCGGCCAAGTTCGCCCGATACCAGGCCGAGGCGCTGATCCACCGGCATTGCCCTCTGCAGGGGTTGTCGGGGATTGTCTGTTACAACCAGGGCGTCAAAATCCAGGTCGAACAGGCCGTGGCGGCGGCCCAGGTGCCGCTGCAAGTGGCAGCCCGGCCCGGCTGGTACTTCTGATGATCCATTACACCCAAGGCAATCTGCTGGAATCCAAGGCCCAGGCCCTGGTGAACACGGTCAACACCGTGGGCATCATGGGCAAGGGCATTGCCTTGATGTTCAAGGATCGGTTCGCGGAGAACTTCCGGCTGTATGCGCAGGCCTGCAAGGCAGGCGATGTGCGCACGGGGCAGATGTTCGTGACCGAGCCGGGCGAACTCGACGGGCCGCGTTGGGTCATCAACTTCCCGACCAAGCGAGACTGGCGCGCCAATTCCCGGCTGGAGTGGATCGTCGAAGGGCTGCAAGACCTGCGGCGCTTTCTGGTCGAGAACCACGTGCGCTCCGTCGCGATTCCGCCGCTGGGCGCCGGCAATGGCGGCCTGGATTGGCCGCTGGTGAAGGACCAGATCGAGCGCGCCCTGGGCGACCTGGACATCGCGATCACGGTCTTCGAGCCGACGCGCACGTACCAGAACGTGGCCAAGCGCCACGGCGTGGAGGCGTTGACGCCAGCCCGCGCCATGATCGCCGAACTGGTGCGCCGTTACTGGGTGATGGGCTTCGAGTGCAGCCTGCTGGAGGTGCAGAAGCTGGTCTGGTTCCTCAACCGCACGCTGGACAGGGACGTGCCCGGCAACAACCCGCTGAAGCTGCGCTTCGAGGCCAACAAGTTCGGGCCCTATGCGCATGGGCTGACCAAGGTGCTGGACCAGTTGGATGGCAGTTACCTGGGCAGCGACAAGCGCATCGGCGATGCCAAGCCCTTCGACGTGGTGTGGTTCAACGAACAGCGCACGCCGGTAGTTCAGGCCTACCTGCGCAGCGAGGCCAAGCCGTATTTGGCTGCGCTGGAAGACACCTCGGCGCTGATCGACGGTTTCGAGTCGCCTTACGGCATGGAGCTTCTGGCCACGGTGGACTGGCTGCTGGCGCGCGGCAACGTGGAGCCCACGGTTCAGGCTGTGCGCGAGGGCTTGGCACGCTGGCCCCATGAGGGTGGCGCCGAGCGCAAGGCTCGGCTGTTCGATGACCGCGCCGTCGGCATTGCGCTGGACAGGTTGCTGCAATCACCCCGCGCGAGCGAGCGGAGAGCATTGCTTCAGACGATTGCCGCATGGGAACCGCTGCCGGACGGATTGCCGCCGCGCGAGGACCTGGCGCCGCAGGAGCGTGACCCGCTTTAGGCGTGGCCTGCCGGGGCCACCGCGATGAGCGAGTATTCCGAGGTCGAACAGCCCTTCCTGCAGCAGTTGGCTGCGCAGGGGTGGACCGTCATCGACCAGGGCCCGCAGCTGCCGCAGGACGCGGCGCCTAGCCTGCGCCCGAGCTTTCGGCACTGGTGGCTGCCCGGCGTGTTCCGCGACGCGGTGCGCGCCCTCAACACCCTGCCAGGCGATGGCGGAGAGGGTGCTGCCTGGCTCACCGACCGGCAGCTCGACGAGCTGGAGTCGCAGCTCTTCCGCCAACCCCAGCGCACTCTGCTGGAGGCCAACCAGGCCGTGCACGACCTGCTGCTGAAGGCGCAGGTGGACGTGAACGAGGCCACCGGTGAGGTGGACCCGGTGGTGAAGCTCATCGACTTCCACCACCCCGAGCGCAACCTCTTCCACGCCATCAACCAGTTCCGCATCGCCACGCCTGGCTGTGTGCGCGAGTTCATCGTGCCGGACGTCGTGCTGTTCGTGAACGGCATCCCGCTGGCGGTGGTGGAGTGCAAGAAAGGCTCGGCCACCTGCGCCAACCCGATGCAGGAAGCGTTCGTGCAGTTGCAGCGCTACATGCGCAAGCGCGCCGAGACGGAGGCCGCCGGCCTGAAGGAGGGCGAGCCCCGGCTGTTCCACAGCAACCTCCTGCTGGTGCGCACCTGCGGGCTGGAGGCGGACTACGGCAGCATCAGCTCCGGCGAGGAACACTTCTACGCCTGGAAGACTCTTTATCCGGCCGACGATGCCGCCAGGGCAGGTATGAACCCGCAGCAGCAACTGGTGGCGGGCATGATGATGCCGGCCAACCTGCTGCAGATGCTGCGCACCTGCACCGTGTTCATGGACACCGATGCCGGCGCTCGGGTGAAAGTGGTATGCCGCTACCAGCAGTTCCGCGCCGCCGGCAAGATCGTGCAGCGGCTGCGCGCCGGCCACACGGCGGCCGAGCGTAGCGGCGTGGTGTGGCACACGCAGGGTTCCGGCAAGTCGCTCACCATGGTGTTCGTGGCCCGCATGCTGCGCGCCAGCCAGGACCTGAGCGACTTCAAGATCGTGCTCGTCAACGACCGGCAGGACCTGGAGGAGCAGCTCGGCGAGACGGCAACGCTGATCGGCGGGCGCGTCAACGTGATCGGCAGCACGCAGGACCTGCGGCGCCACCTGGCCACCGACAGCTCGGACATCAACATGGTGATGGTCCACAAGTTCCAGGAGCGCGAGCAGGTGCTGAGCAACGCCGTGGCCGAGGCGCTGGGCACCTACCGGGCCATGCCGGCGGGCAAGACTTTCGGCGTGGTGAACGCCAGCGACCGCATCGTGTTGATGATCGACGAGGCCCACCGCACACAAGGCTCCGACCTGGGCGAGAACCTGTTCGAAGCCTTCCCCAACGCCACGCGCCTGGCCTTCACCGGCACGCCGCTGATCACCGAGCGCCACGGCGATCGCAAGACGCACAAGCGCTTCGGCGACTACATCGACACCTACAAGCTGCTGGACGCGGTGAACGACGGCGCCACGCTGCAAATCCTGTACGAAGGCCGCACGGCCGACAGTGCGCTGAACGAGAAGCACGCCTTCGACGAGAAGTTCGAAGACCTGTTCCGCGACCGCAGCGAGGAGGAACTGGCCGCCATCCGCAAGAAGTACGGCGCCACGGGCGACATCCTGGAGGCCAAGGCGCGCATCGATGCCATCGCCGGCGACCTGGTGCGGCATTACGTGGACAACATCCTGCCCAACGGCTTCAAGGCCCAGGTGGTGTGCCATTCCAAGCTGGCCTGCGTGCGCTATCAGGAGGGCATTGATGCCGCCATCGCAGAGCGCCTGGCGGCCGAACAGGCGAAGGCGCAGCAGGATGCTGAACTGCTGCGCCGGCTGGCGTTCCTGAAGACCGCGGTGGTGGTGTCGTCCGACGGCACCAACGAGGCGGCCTACATCACCCACGCCCGCAAGCAGGCCGCGCGGCTGAACGCGGTGGAGAACTTCTGCAAGGGCTTCGACCTCGATGACCCGGACAAGGCCAACACCGGCATCGCCTTCCTGATCGTTTGCGACATGCTGCTGACCGGCTTCGACGCACCGATCGAGCAAGTGATGTACATCGACAAGCGGCTGCGCGAGCACACGCTGCTGCAGGCCATTGCTCGCACCAATCGCGTGCAGCGCGGCAAGCAGCGGGGCTACATCGTGGACTACATCGGCCTGGCCAATCACCTTACCGAGGCGCTGACGCTCTACACCGCCAGCGACGAGTTGCAGGAGCTGCACGACGGGCTGAAGAGCATCACCACCGAACTGCCGGTGCTGGAAGAGCGCTACCAGCGGCTGCTGCAGCACTTCAACGCTCGCGGGGTAAGTGGCATCGAGGACTTCGTGACCGGCAAGCTCGGCGATATGCAGCAGGCCGCCGCCGTGGTGCATGGGGCCGTGAAGGCGCTGGCCGACGAGCGCTACCGGGCCGATTTCGAGGTGTACCTCAAGAAGTTCCTGATGAGCCTGGACATCATCCTGCCGCACGCATCAGCGCAGGCCTTCCGCGTGCCGGCCAAGCGCTTCGGCTACATCCTGCAGGTGGCCAAGGAGCGCTACAAGGACGAGAGCCTGCAACTGGGCGACGCGGGCGAGAAGGTGAAGGCGCTGATCAATGAACACCTGGTCAGCTTGGGCATCAACCCCAAGGTGCCGCCGGTGGAGTTGCTGGCCGAGGACTTCCTGCAACGGCTGCAGCAGCACGCCGGCGGCAACGACGAAGCCAAGGCCAGCGAGATGGAGCATGCCATCCGCAAGCACTGCACCGTGCACCACGACGAGGACCCGGCCTTCTACAAGAAGCTGTCGGAGAAGGTGGACGCGCTGATCGAGCGCCACCACGACGAGTGGGACCTGCTGGTGGAGAAGCTGGAAGAGCTGCGCACCGAAGCCGTGGCGGGCCGCAAGCAAGGCGTGGAAGGCCTGGGCACTGAGGCCAGCACGTTCTACGAGCACCTCGCCGACGTGGCCTATGGCAGCACCACCGTGCCGGCGGCCGACCTGCCGGCCTTCAAGGTGTTGATGGCTACGCTGGTGGAAGTGCTGCAGGACACCATCGGCAGCATCGACTTCTGGCAAAGCGCCGACAAGCAGAAGCGCCTGCGTGGCGAGATCAAGACCGCCATTGCCCGCACCGGCCTGGAGGCCGTGCTGGCGCAACGCGAGCGCGTGGCCGTGGAGGTAATGAAGCTGGCGAAGAACCGCCACGACCAGTTGTTGAAGGCCGCGAACGATGCAAGCTGAGGCCGCACCCATCGTCCGCAAGGTGAAGGACATCGAGTACCGCCTGCTGCCTGGCACGGCGCGGCAGACCACCGACATCGTGATCGAGCGCGACGGTTGCGTCACCGTGCGCCCGCCTGCGCGCATGACGCCCGAACAGGTGGACGAGACCGTGCTGAGCCGCCGGCACTGGATCTACCGCAACCTGGCCGAATGGCGCGACCTGAACGCCACACGCGTGGTGCGCGAATGGGTGAACGGCGAGAGCTTCCTCTACCTAGGCAGTGCCTACCGCCTGCTGCTGGTTGCCGAGCAAGACGAGCCCTTGAAGCTGAAGGACGGCCGTTTCTGCCTGCTGCGCAGCGTGGTGGAGCAGGGCGGCAAGACGGCGGCGCAGGACGCGTTTCGCGACTTCTACATCGCACGAGGCATGGCGCGCTTGGCCCAGCGCGTCAACCACTTCGCGCCGCGCGTGGGCGTGCAGCCCGGACCGCTGCAGGTGAAGGAACTTGGCTTTCGCTGGGCCAGCAGCCTGCCCGGCGGCGGCTTGCACTTCCATTGGAAGTGCCTGATGGCGCCGCCCAAGATCACCGACTACATCGTCGTCCACGAGTTGTGCCACATGCACCACCGCGACCACACCGACCTGTTCTGGAACGAGGTGGACAAGGTGATGCCGGACTATCGGGAGCGGAAGGAGTGGCTGCGGCAGCGCGGGGCGGGAATGGATCTGTAGGTGGGCGAAGTGGTCCGCGTACGAGGGTCTGTGGCCAAGGATTTGAAGGGCAAGGCGGACTTCACCCGCATCCGCGGCCTGAGTCCGATCCGCGACGCGGAGATGGTGCGCGCTTAGCGATCAGGGTTGGCGCCAGCCCGTGCCCGGAAACCTCTTTCAAATCAAAGGCTTGGCGCTTAGCTTGTTAAGCGCACTTGCTAGGTGCTCTTGGCGCTTGTCGGCCTGAAAGCGAAAAGCCCCGGTGAACCCACCGAGGCTGTAGCGCCAACCAGGAACCCCCGATCCACTTGGCGCAAGAGTGTATGGGCGTTGGCGCTGCGGGCCTCTTCAAGCCTGCTTTCGCAGGCTTCCCATAAATTAAAGAACGCTTTACTATGAAGGCCGACTGCTCAAGCCAGCTTTCATACGATGCGCACCACCGGCACCTACGTCAACACCACCACGCTCGGCGAGGCGGTGCAGGCGTTCGTGCCTCATGTGCTGCCGCCGGCCGACCCACCGTTGGCCGCTGACAGCTACACGGCCACCAACCACCGCGCCGAGATGGCCCTGGCCCGGCTGGGCGGCGTGGCCGGTCTGGTGCCCTCGGTCGACTGGCTGCTCTACAGCGCCATCCGCAAGGAGGCTCTGCTCACCTCGCAGATCGAAGGCACCCAGGCCACGCTGACCGACCTGTTCGACGACGAGGCCGGCCAGGTGCTGGCCAACACGGCCGATGTCGAAGAGGTCACCAACTACCTGCGGGCGTTCCGGCTCGTGCGCGACAACCTGCGCAGCGAGGCCGGCTTGCCGATCTCGGTGCGCTTGCTGTGCGACGCCCATCGCCTGCTGCTCGATGGCGCGCGCGGCGCCGGCAAGCAGCCGGGAGAGTTGCGCCGATCGCAGAACTGGATCGGCGGCGCGCGGCCCGGTCGGGCTGCGTTCGTGCCGCCACCGCCGGACAAGGTGCCGGAGCTGCTGGCCGACCTGGAGCGCTTCATCCATGACCCGGCGCCACTGCTGCCGCCACTCGTGCGCGTGGCGCTGGTGCACGTGCAGTTCGAGACCATCCACCCGTTCCTCGACGGCAACGGGCGCATCGGCCGATTGCTGATCGCGGCGCTGCTGGAACAGTGGGGCCTGCTGCCCGAGCCGTTGGTCTACCTCAGCGGTTACCTCAAGCAGCACCAGGCCGAGTACTACCGGCGGCTGTCGGCCGTGCGCACCGACGGTGATTGGGAAGGCTGGGTCGGCTTCTTCCTCGATGGCGTGGAGACCGCGGCCACGGACGCCGAGCGCGGCATCGTTGCGATGGCGAGCCTGATCAACGCCGACCGCAAGCGCCTGCTGGCTGCGCCACGCGTGGGCGCGGTGGCCCTGCGACTGTTCGAACTGCTGCCCCTTATGCCGCGCTTCACCATCGAACAGGCGCGGCAGAAGCTGGACACCACCTTTCCCACGGCCACCGCGGCGGTGAAGCGGCTGCAGGAACTGGGGATGTTGAGCGAGCTGACTGGCCAGAAGAAGAACCGCCTGTTCAGCTACGGTGCATACGTCGAACTGCTGGCAGGGAGCCTATGACGGGGGACCAGTTCGAACAAGAGTGCCTGGCGTAGCTGGCCGATTGACGCGACACAGGTCGCCTTCGCGCCCCAACACGACGCGTCGGAATCGATGTGATCCCGAGTGCAAGCAAGCACGCGAACCGCTACCGACGGCCGAGGGCCTCGCCAAGGACAGCTTCCGGGCACGTCGGCGGGTCGGCGCTTCAGGGCACGAGCGGCCAACTGCGCCTTCGGCGCAACTGGTTCGATCAGACTGGGTGCTGTCGGTCGGATTCCCCCGGCGAATGGCGGCGGTGGCGGCAAGCCGACTTTCAACGCTCAGCCGGCCGTCCGGCGGCTTCACTCTGAAACCGACCCTTCGTCCCCAACATTGATGACAAGCGGCTGGGAGTCGATCGACGCGACCTGGATGACTGCTTTCTCAGCCGCTGGCGGGTCGTGGACGACCCAAAGCTGACAACCCTTTCCGCGAGAATCGGTCCGTCTAGCCCGATATCAGAGGCGTGCACGAATGCCAGCGCTCCAGCATGCGGGCCGCCGCCGCTGCATCGTGCATGGCAGCCATCTCCCGGGCGAGCAAGGTAGCTCCCGCGCTCATCGCGCCATTTGCCAACAGCTTCGACAGCTCCGTGCTCACCGCCTCCACGGACTGACGCTCCAACGCGACGGAACTGCCCGCACTCACCCGCGAAAGGGCGCGCGCATTGCGAAAGTGATCCGCCGCCTGCGGCAGCACCAGATGCGGCAGGCCGTGGGCAGCCGCTCCGAGCATGGCGCCTGCGCCGCCGTGCGAGACCACCGCATCGCAATGCGGCAGCAGGGCGCCCTGATCGACGAAGCGATGCACGTGCACATGCGCGCCGAGCTGCCCCAGGCCGGGCAGGTCGCCATCCGGGCCCACCGTGATGACGACCGTCCCGCCGAGCTGGGCCGCGGCACGGGCAGCGACGAGGAGCGCCGGGCTGCGGTTGAACACGGTGCCGAAGGTCACGTAGATCCGGGGTCGCTGCGCCGGCGTCTGCTGCAAGGCTGCCTGCAATTCGGCGGGCAGCGCATTGGGCATCGTCGTTGCCGGGTGGTAGGCATTGAAGCGGAAGACACGACCGTCCTGCGGTCCGGTCGAAGCCTGGAGGCTGGCGGGCGCGATGTCCAGGTCCAGGTGGCGGTGCAGCCCCCCGTCAGCGGGCACGTCCAGCCCACGCGCTCGCCAGGAAGGCCCGAAGAAGTTCATCGCTTCCTCGACGTATTCACGCGGCGGCCGCAGGCCGTAGCCGTGGGTTGCATGGCGCAGCCCCAGCTGCCGGCAGACCAGCGGCACGGCCAGCGCCGCGGGCTCGCTCACCACGAAGTCGGGCCGCCAGGTCCGGGCGGCCCGTTCGACGCCCTCCAGCATGGCCGGCCCGAGCACCGCGCCGAAGAGCCGCGGAAAGGTGTACGCCGACAAGGACTCCCCGGTGAGCCGCGCTGCGCCGGCATGTGCCGTTCGGAACTCGCCCCGGCTCGCCCCGAAGGTGGGGCCTGCCGCAAACAGATCGAAGCCGTCGCCTTGCAACGCCGGGCAGGCATCGGGTGCCGTCACCCACGCCACCAGGTGCCCCTGCCTGCGCAGCGCCAGGGCCAGTGGCCGCAGCGGCAGCAGGTGCCCCAGACCTCCCGTGGTGCAGAACAGCACGCGCATCGCTTCTGCCGCGGCCTTCAATCGGCGGTCAGCTTGTACTCGTCCACCAGGGACGACCAGACAGCCAGCTCGCGCGTGATGGTCGAGGCCAGGTCCTGGGGCGTCGCGCTCTCGGGGGCCAGCATGCGGCGCTCGAGTTCGCCGCGCATCTCGGGCCGTGCCACGGCGGCGGCGATGTCGGCGGCCAACCGGCCACGGGCAGCCTCGGGCGCCTTGGCCGCCGTGTAGACCCCCTGCCAGGTGGGCACGGCCACGCCGCCCATGCCGGCCTCGGCCATGGTCGGTACCTCGGGCAGCGCAGCGTTGCGCTCGGGTTCCAGCACGGCCAGCACACGCAGCGCGCCCGACTTCGCCTGCCCCTGCAGCAGCGACAGCGGCCCAAACATCAGCTGCACGCGGCCCGCCAGCAGGTCGGGCATGGCCTGGGTGCCCCCCTTGTACGGCACCCGGGTGAGCTGGATGCCGGCGGCCTTCATGAACTGCGCCACCGCCAGCACCTCGCTGGGCGTGCTGGTGGCCACGTTGAAGGCGTTCGGCTGCTGGCGCGCCTGCTTCACGAACTCGGCCAAGGTCTGCGCGGGAACACTGGGGTGCACGGCAAGGGCAAACGGCACCCGGCCGACCTTGCCCAGCGGCGCCAGGTCGTGCGCCCAGTCCAGGCCCGAGCCCTTGGCCAGCAACGGTGTGGCGATCATCGAGCCCGGCGCGTAGAGCAAGGTGTGGCCGTCGGCCGGCGCCGCCAGCGCTTCGCGCGCCGCGACCAGCCCGTTGGCCCCGGGCTTGTTCTCCACCGTCACCACCTGGCCGAGCGAGGCACTCAGCTGCTGCGCCACCTGGCGCGCGATGAAGTCGCTGGGCCCGCCGGCCGGCACCGGCACCAACATGCGCAGCGGCTTGGACGGGAAGACCGTTGCGGTGGCGGCCTGCGCGAATGCGGCGACAGGGGCGGCCAGGGCCGCCAGGGCGGCGATGCAGGACATCAGGTGGCGCATGGAATCCTCCGGAGTTCAGAACAGGGTCGGGAAGGCGGCGCCCGGCTGCAGCCAGCGCAGCCAGGCGATGGAAGCGGCGATGGCGCCGCACATGAAGGCATTGAAGGCGTTGACGGCCACGGCACGGTTGATGCGCCGCCCGTTCTGCTCGTGCAGCCACATCGCCATCGTCAGGTTGGCGCCCAGGAAGGTCAGCCAGGTGAACAGCGAGTGCTGGTCGGCCTGACCGCTGCTCTGGATGGCGGCGAGCGTGGGCAGGTAGGCGACGATGCGCAGGCCGTTGAAGAGCGCGAACGCGCCGCTCAGAAGAGTCAGGCTGCGCCCGTGCGGCGCGGCGAGGTTGGCGGTGAGCGTGGCGGTCTTCATGGGCGTGCTCCACGGTGGCAATGGGCTTCACTGTAGGAGCCCGTCCGGTCGCACGAAAGCCCGCGGCAGGCACAATGCGCTTTAACCGCTGGTTAAGGCGTTGCCGGGGAAGATTCGGCCATGGACAAGCTTCGCGCCCTGCACTACTTCGTGGCCGCCGCCGAGGAGGGCAGCTTCTCGGCCGCGGCCCGCCGCTTCGACGTCAGCGTGCCGGCGGTGACCAAGCTGGTCTCCGCGCTGGAGCGCGAACTGGGTGTGAAGCTGCTCGATCGCAGCACGCAGGGCCTGTCGCTCACGGCCCGCGGGGCGCAGTACCTGGAGAACTGCACGCCCCTGCTGGCCCAGCTGTCCGACGCCGACCGAGCGCTGGCCGCGCCCGGGGCGCGGCGCGCGCGCACGCTGGTCGTGGGCGCACCGCCGCTACTGTCGCGCGCGCTGCTGGTGCCGGCCCTGGGCGAGTGGCACGAGCGGCATCCCCACGTGCACATCGACCTGCGCACCGTGGACTTCCTCACCGTCAAGGACACGGCGACGCGGGGTGTCGATGTCCTGGTCGCCCTGGGCTGGCCGGGCAGCGTCGACCTCGTTCAGCGGCCACTGGCGCAGAGCCGACTGATCATCTGCGCCAGCCCGGCCTACTGGCGGCGGCACGGCATGCCGGGCCGCCCCGCCGAGTTGGTGAACCACATCTGCCCGCTGGTGCGCACCCCGGAAGGCACGGTGCTCGACCTGTGGCGCCACACGCGCGATGGCGTGGTCGATGAAGTGGCCGTGGGCGGCTGGCTCACCTGCGCCAGCCGCGATGACGTGCTGCAGGCCGTGTTGCTGGGGCATGGCGTGGGGCGCTTCGCCGACCTGTCGGTCTGGTCCTTCGTTCGCGACGGTCTGCTGCAGCCCGTGCTGGTCGACTGGGAGAGCAGCGACTCGCCGCCGTTCAGTGCGCTGATCCGGCCCGAGTCGAAGCGGGACGCGGTCGTGCAGGACTTCGTGAACTTCCTGACCGACCTGCTGCGTCCCGTCGAGGCAATGTGCAGCGAAGCCTTCGGCTCAAGGCCGTCGGCCGTCCGGCCCCGCTGGTACGCCAGCCGTCCTGGGCGGGCGTCAAAAGCGCACCGGTGAATGCCCGGTACCGGGTCGCGGACTCAAAGGGCTGCTCATGGCCGAGTCCGTGAGTTCGCGGCTGCTCCAGGAAGCTGACGCTCAACAGACGCCGCCCGCCCGGCCGAGAGCGCATCCTGTGTGGCCCTCAACTCGATGGGAGACCATCATGGGAACCACAGGCAACGCCGCTCATCGCGAGCCGTGGAACAAGGGCAAGATCGTCGGGCAGAAGGCGCCGTTCAAGCTCAAGGACATCTGGGCGCTACGCGCCAGGCTGCAGATGGAGAGCCGGGTGCGAGAGCTTGCTCTCTTCAACCTGGGCATCGACAGCAAGCTGCGGGGATGCGACCTCGTCGCACTCAAGGTGCGGGACGTGTGCCATGGCGACCAGGTGGCGACACGCGCCGTCGTCATGCAGCACAAGACGCAGCGCCCGGTGCAGTTCGAGATCACGCAGGCTGCCCGCGACGCCTTGCAAGCCTGGATCAAGCTGGCTGGGCTGAAGCCGGAGGACTTCCTGTTCCCAAGCCGGCTGCACAACTCGCCGCATCTGGGGACCCGGCAGTACGCCCGAATCCTCGGGCACTGGGTCGACGAGCTGGGTCTGGATCGCGCCGAGTACGGGACGCACTCGATGCGCAGGACCAAGGCT
This sequence comes from Betaproteobacteria bacterium, assembly GCA_004295105.1. Classification (GTDB taxonomy): domain Bacteria; phylum Pseudomonadota; class Gammaproteobacteria; order Burkholderiales; family Rhodocyclaceae; genus Thauera. Next base: position 19,909 of record SHNC01000240.1, read on the forward strand.
ACGCTGATCTACCGACGCACCAAGAACCTGCGCGCCGTCCAGCTGCTGCTGGGGCACTCCAAGCTCGAGTCGACGGTGCGATACCTCGGCATCGAGGTTGATGACGCCCTCGAGATCTCGGAACAGACGGAGATCTGACGTTGTCATTGGCGGCCATCCCTGGGACTGCGGCCGGGTGGCCGTCTTTGATGGCTGCTCTGCGGCGCCGGGTCGAACTGGCAGTTCCGGCCACAAGCCGCCGGTCGCCTCGCCGCCACATAGCGGACGGTCGCCCAGGGGATGCCGTGTCTCCATGGCATCGGCGCACCCTTCACCACGTCCTGAAAAGTGTTCTTATCAGCGCCCCAGGCGCGCACGCGCGGCAGGCGTTCGCAAAGAAACAGCCGGTGCGCTACAACGGGGGCGGCAGCGACGACATCACCGACACGTCACTGGTGCGAGCTTGAGCGAGCCCGTTTATCAGCTTGGTTGGGGAATCGTCGGCGAAATTGGTGAGCGCAGCAGTGCGCATCCCGTTTGTGAGATCGAGTCAATTTCGACGCTTCCCATGGTGCTGCCTTTCATCAACGATGACGGAGAGCAGGCCATGGCAGCACGCAAGCAGGAAGTCGCGGTGTTCCCCAATGCCGCTGGAATCGATGTTGGCGCAACGAGCCACTGGGTGGCCGTGCCGCCGCATCTGGCAGATGGTCCTGTACGCGAGTTCGGGCCGATGACGACCGACCTCAATGCGCTGGCCGACTGGCTGCTGGCGTGCGGCGTCGACACGGTGGCACTGGAATCAACTGGCGTCTACTGGATCCCTGTGTACGAGGTTCTCGAACAGCGTGGCCTGAAGGTCTGGCTGGTCGATGCCCGGCAGCTGAAGTACGTTCCCGGCCGCAAAAGCGACATCCAGGATTGCCAGTGGCTGCAGAAGCTCATGAGCCTGGGACTGCTGCGAGCGGCGTGGCGGCCTGACGGTGAAGTGTGCGTCGTGCGTGCTGTGGCGCGCCAGCGCGAGGTGCTGCTCACCGAGCAGGCGAGTTGGGTGCAGCGTATGCAGAAGTCGCTCGTGCAGATGAACCTCCAACTCACCGAGGTGCTAACCGACGTGATGGGCGTAACCGGGCAGGCGATCATCCGCGCCATCGTCGCTGGCGAGCGCGACGCGGTCGTGCTGGCGCAGCATCGCAACCGGCGCGTCAAGGCCAGCAAGGACGATGTCATCAAGGCGCTCAGCGGCAACTGGCGGGAAGAGCATCTGTTCGTTCTCGGTCAGTCTCTGGCGATGTATGACGACATTGCTCGGCATCTTGCCGGCTGCGATACCAAGCTCCAGGCGCTGCTGACCGAGCGCAGCCGCGGGGGTATAGAACTTGGCAAGCCTCCCCGGGCCGGAAGCAGAACGCGCGCGGTGTTCGACCTTCGCCAGACGCTGGCCGACTGGGCGGGCGTGGACCTCACGCGCATCAACGGGCTGGACGTGACCTCGGTGATGAAGATCCTGTCCGAAGTCGGTCCTGACCTGAGCCGGTTCGCGAACGTCAAGCACTTCTGTTCGTGGCTGGGCCTGTGCCCGGCCACGAAGATCAGTGGCGGCAAGGTCATTTCGGCGAGCACCAAGCACTCGGCCAATCGGGTTCGCCAGACGCTGAAGTTGGCGGCCATGAGCCTGTCGCGCAGCCAGTCGGCGCTCGGAGCGTTCTATCGCCGACTGTGCACGCGCATGGGCAAGCCCAGCGCCAACACTGCTGCGGCGCACAAACTCGCGCGACTCGTCTACTTCATGCTCACCCGAGGTGAGGCTTTCGTGGACCAAGGCCAGCAGCGCTATGAAGAGCAGCAGCGTGAGCGCAGCGTCGCTGCTTTGAAGCGTCGGGCTGCGGCCCTGGGCTTCCAGGTCGCTCCGGTCGCACCTGCCGCGACATGAACACCTGGACGGGTAGATCTGTTTCTTGTGAGGACGTCATTTGGTATATGTAAACTTGGCGTGGGTTGAATGCGGTACTCCGGCAAGGCTCAAAGGAGCTGCGGCGGGAGGGGTGGGATTGCAGTGACGGCGGATGAGGTCCAATGAAGGGCGGGCCCGAGCAAGTACCGAAACTCCCGACCGATATCGCCCGTCGGCGATGACTCCAATCGCTTCCCGAGCCTCGACCCAACCGTGACGCCACAACACCCAACCACACTGTTGCACCCAGGTGTCGCCGCGGCGCTGGCCGCGGCCGCTTTGTTTGGCGCCGGCACGCCGATGGCGAAGCTCTTGCTGGGAACAGTGAATCCCTGGCTTCTGGCCGGCCTGTTGTATCTGGGGTCAGGCGCCGGACTGGCGCTTTCGAGGCTTCTCGGTCGGGCGGAGCGCGTGAAGCTGCCGGCCGAGCAGCGGGTCTGGCTGGCTGGCGCTGTCGTGTCGGGCGGGGTACTTGGCCCCCTGCTGCTGATGTTCGGTCTCTCCCGCATGCCGGCGTCGGGCGCATCCTTGCTGCTCAATGCCGAAGGCGTGTTCACCGCCTTGCTGGCCTGGTTTGCCTTCAAGGAGAACTTCGACCAACGCATCGCACTGGGCATGCTGGCCATCGTCGCTGGCGCGCTGGCCCTGAGCGGGCCGGGCAAGGCAAGCATCGGCGACGCCTGGCCTGCGCTGGCCGTACTGGGCGCCTGTGCCGCGTGGGCGGTCGACAACAACCTGACCCGCAAGGTGGCACTGGCCGACGCCACCTGGATCGCGTCGATCAAGGGCCTGGTCGCCGGTGGCGTGAACCTGGCGCTGGGCTTGGCGATCGGCGCGTCCTTGCCGCCTGTGCCCTGGTTCGCCGGAGCACTGATCCTCGGATTTGGGGCTTACGGGATCAGCCTGACGTTGTTCGTCGTGGCATTGCGGCACCTCGGCTCGGCTCGCACGGGCGCGTACTTCTCGGTGGCGCCGTTCTTCGGCGCCGTGCTGGCAGTCGTGTGGCTCGGCGAACCGGTTACGAGGGACCTGCTGGTGGCGGGTGCGTTGATGGCCGTGGGAGTCTGGCTGCATCTGACCGAACAGCACACGCACGTACATGCCCACCCGGCCGAGGAGCATGACCATGAGCACGAACACGACGTACACCACCAGCACGAACACGCGGGGGGCCCCGCGTCCTGGCGCCACTCGCATCCGCATCGCCACGAGCCACTGACCCACGCGCACGCGCACTTTCCAGACGCGCACCACCGGCACAGACACTGATGTCATCAGCGCGGTAACCTCAGCTCGTGCAGCGCAAGGACATCGTCATAGTCACGACCGCGCTGGCGGACGCGCACGACGGCAATTGGCAGACGGCCCGACTATGGGCCTGCATGCGCGCCGCACCGTGGCATCGGTGGCGGCATGCGTGCACACAACCCCGGGGCGCCGCTGACCGTGGTGCTGACCGGCACCGACTTGTACCGACCGGCTGATCGTTCTGAACGAACTTGTCGCGCGCTCGTTGCCGACTGCGCTGAGATCCAAGGCGCGGGTGATCGTGCAGTCCTGCGCCGCGCGGCAGCCGCTCGATAAGACGGCGACGCAACCTTCGCGCTCCCATGGTCAGCCATCTGCGCGAAGAGAAGTCGCCTCGAACCTACTTCGACGCTGCGCGCCCGCCGGCCGCCGCGTCGACACCCGCGATGCCGCTCGTCCAGGGCGACGTCCCCAAAGTCGATGTGGCCAAAGGTCTCGTCGTGCTGCGCCACGACGACGTACTGAACCTGGCCATGCCGCCGATGACCATGGCCTTCGATGTCGCCGACTCGCGGATGTTCGACGGCCTCAAGGCGTGCGACAAGGTCAGCTTCCAGGCCGAAATGGTCAAGGGCAAGCCGACCGTGACTGAGCTGGAGCATGCTGCAGCCCGATGACCGAGCCCGTTCACGCGGCTCGCCCGGCCGTTGCGTGCAGAGGGCGGGCTCGTTCAGCGCAGGTTGACGTCGGCGACCAGCCTCGCCTTCGTGGCGCGCTCCCTGGTCGCCGCCTCGGACTCGGCCACCCACTCGTAGGTGCTCTTCCAGGCCCACACCGTGCCGTCGATCCGGACGAAGCGGATCTCGCCGGCCTGACCCTCCACCTTCGTGCTCTGGCGCTTGCCGTCGTACTCAAAGGCGACGCTATGGGTGCCGGGCCTGAACTTGAACCGGACCATGGTGTCGGGCAGCGTGTCGACGCCGGCGCCGCCGTCCGGGTAGACCTTCACGAAGTTGCGGCCGTCCCCCCAGTTGCGTCGCACGACATAGACGGTCAGCGCATCACGGTCCGGCACGAAGCGCTTGGCCTCGGCATCCGCGTTCAGGCTGGGCGCCGCCACCGGGGTGCAGGCAATCACCCGGCCCCTGTTGGTCTTGTAGCAGTGCGGGACTTCGGCGGTGGGATCGGGCGCGCGCGGCGTGGCGCAGCCGGCCAGCAGCACGGCCGCCCCCAGTGCGGCCACGATGATCGGTCGATGCATGTCCATGGCCGTCACTTCAGCGTGAAGCGCGCGGTGGCAGGCTTGCCTGCCACCATCACCACGGCAACCGCCTTGGTGCCGGGGCCAACCTTGAAGCTGCCAGTGGCCTCGAGCTTTTCGCCGGCCGGCTTCAATTCGACCTCCTGCTTCTCGGTGCCGGTCAGCAGCGTGACCTTGGCCGTGGCCTTGGATACGTCGGCGGTCTTGCCGTGGTCGCGCAGGAATAGCTGGATCGTTGTCGCCTTGGCGACGAGCTCGTAGTCCATGTCCTTGACTTCGACGACCACGCCGCCGTGCATCGGCTTGTGCTCATGGGCGTGGTCGTGCTTGTCGTCAGCGGCAAAGGCCGAGCCTGCGAGAGCCAGGGCGAGCGAAGCGAGAACGGTGGGTGTCTTCATGGAAGTCCTTTCGGAGTTGTGTGTGTAGGCAGGGAACGGGTCAGAGGGCCTCGGCGTCCTTGTCGTCCAGCAGCGCTTCGGCCGGCTTGCGCCCGAAGAGCCAGAACATCGCGGGCGTGAGGAAGGTGTCGAGCAGAGTCGAGCTGATCAGGCCGGAGAAGATCACCACGGCGACCGGGTGCAGCACCTCGGTGCCGGGCTGCTCGGCCTCGAACAGCAGCGGGGCCAGCGCGAAGGCGGTGACCAGGGCGGTCATCAGCACGGGGCTGAGCCGCTCCAGCGAGCCGCGCAGGATCATCTTCTGGTCGAAGGCCTCGCCCTCGAAGCGCATCAGGTTGATGTAGTGGCTGACCTTGAGGATGCCGTTGCGCACCGAGATGCCGGCCAGCGTGATGAAGCCGACCAGGGCCGCCACGCTCAGCGGCTGGCCCGACAGCCACAGGCCGATCACCGCACCGACCAGGGCCAGCGGGATGTTCACCATGATCAGTGCCGACAATGCCGCCGACTTGTAGCGGCTGTAAAGCACCACGAACATCAGCGTCAGCGACACGATGGACAGCAGGCCGACCAGGCGGGAGGCCTCCTCCTGCGCCTGGAACTGGCCGCCGAGGGTGATGAAGTAGCCCTCGGGTAGCTTGGTCTCGGCCACGACCTTACGGATGTCGGCCACGATCTCCGACAGCGCGCGGCCGGACGCATTGGCCGACAGCACGATGCGCCGCTTGCCGTCGTCTCGGCTGATCTGGTTGGGTCCGTCCCCGTCCTCGATCGTTGCGATCTTCGACAGTGGGATGCGGCCGTTGGGCGTCTCGATCAGGATCTGGCCCAGGCCCTCGACCGATCGCGCCGACTCCGGCAGCCGCACGACCAGCGCGAATCGACGACCGCCCTCGACGATCTGCGTGACCTTCTCGCCCTCGACGAGGGCCTGCAGCGCCGACAGCACCTGCGGTGCCGGCACGCCGTACTGGGCGGCGGCCGCGTAGTCGACGCGCACCTTGATCTGCGGCGCCAGCACCTGCTTCTCGATCTGCAGGTCGGCGATGCCCGGGATGGTGGCCAGCTTCGCGCGCAGCGCATCGGCCTGGCCGCGCAATGCATCGAGGTCGTCCCCGAAGATCTTGATCGCGATCTGCGAACGCACGCCCGAGAGCATGTGGTCGATGCGGTGCGAGATCGGCTGGCCGATTTCCAGCGCGGCCGGCAGGTTCACCAGCCGCTTGCGGATGTCGGCCTTGATCTCATCCATGCTGCGCGTGAGCTCGGCCGTGGGCTTCAGACCCACGTCGAGTTCACTCACGTGCACGCCTTCGGCGTGCTCGTCGAGTTCGGCCCGCCCACTGCGCCTTCCGACGTGCGTCACTTCGGGTACCTGCTTGATGAGCACTTCCGCCTGGCGTGCCAGTGCCGAGGTTTCGCTGAGCGTCACGCCGGGGTTCAGCCGCAGGCCGATGAGCAGCGTGCCTTCGTTGAACGGTGGCAGGAAGGTCGTGGGGAAGAACGGCACGGCGGCTGCGGCCACCAGCACGGCGGCGCCAGCCGCCGCCATGGCGGCTTTGGGCCGGTCCAGCACGCCTTGCAGGCTGCTGCGGTAGCGCGCCTTGAGCCAGGCCAGGACCTTGGTGTCGCCGTGGTCCAGGTTCTTCATCCGCGGCAGCAGGTAGAAGCTGAGCACCGGCGTCACCGTCACCGAGACGATCAGCGAGGCGAGCGTCGAGACGATGAACGCGATGCCCAGCGGCACGAACAGCTTGCCTTCCAGCCCCGGCAGCGCGAACAGCGGGATGAAGACGAGGACGATGATCACCGTCGCGTAGAGGATGGCCGAGCGCACCTCCATCGTTGCGTGTGCGACGACCTCGATCGGATGCAGCCGGCTGTGCGGGTGGTTCGCCCGATCTGCCTTCAGCCGCCGCAGCACGTTCTCGACGCCGACCACCGCGTCGTCGACCAGGCCGCCGATCGCGATCGCGAGGCCGCCCAGCGTCATCGTGTTGATCGACAGGCCGAAGTACTTGAAGACCAGTGCGGTGATGAAGATCGACACCGGGATGGCCGTCAACGCGATGACGGTCGGCCGCAAGGTCCCGAGGAAGAAGAACAGGATCACGGCCACGAAGATCGAGGCGCCGATCAGCTTGCCCTGCAAAGTCGTGATCGAGGCCTCGATGAAGCTGGCCTGACGGAAGGTCACGCGCGGCGCCTCCATGCCGGCCGGCAGCGAGGCCTTCAGACCCACCAGCGCGTCCTCGATGGACTTGGTCAGCGCGATGGTGTCGGCGGTCGGCTGCTTCTGGATGCCCAGGATGACGGCCGGCTTGCCTTCGAAGCCCGCATCGCCGCGCTTGAGTGCCGCGGCGAAGGTGACCTCGGCGATCTGGCGCAGCAGGATGGGCTGGCCATTCTTCGCCGACAGCGCGAGGTTCTTCAGGTCATCGAGCCGCGAGGTGCGGCCGAGGTTGCGGATCAGGTACTCGCGGCCGTTCAGCTCCAGGAAGCCACCCGAGGTGTTGGCCGAGTAGCCCTTGAGCGCCGACTCGAGCTGGTCGTGCGAAATGCCGAGTTCCGACATGCGGGCGGTGTTGGGCTGAACCTGGAACTGCCGCACCTCGCCGCCGATCGGGATGACCTGCGCAACGCCAGGCACCGACAGCAGGCGAGGCCGCAGCACCCAGTCGGCGTACTCGCGCACGGCCATCGGGCTGATCTTGCTCGGATCGACCGGAATGGCGATCTGCATGATCTCGCCCATGATCGAGCTGATCGGACCCATGCGCGGCACCACGCCCTCGGCGATCCCTTCCTCCATCGAGGACAGCCGCTCCGACACCAGCTGCCGGGCGCGGAAGATGTCGGTGCTCCAGTCGAAGGTGACGTAGAGGAAGGACAGGCCGGCCGACGACGTGGAGCGCACCGACTCCACGCCGGGCAGGCCGTTCATGGTCGTTTCCAGCGGAAAGGTGATGAGCTGCTCCACCTCCTCGGCGGCCATGCCGCCGGCCTCGGTCATGATGGTGACGGTCGGCTTGTTGAGGTCGGGGAACACGTCCACCGGCGTTCGGGACAGCGTGAACGCGCCGTAGGCCATCAGCACCACGCTGGCGATGATCACCAGCAGCCGGTTCGTCAGGCTGTTGTCGAGTAGCCACTTGAACATGTCAGCGCACCTGGTTGATCAAGGTGGCGCCCTGGGTGGCGATGCGGTCACCGGCCTTCAGTCCCGAGGTTACGGCGACGTTCAGGCCATCCAGCGGCTCGGTCGTGACGGTGCGCGGCTCGAAACGTTCGGGTGCGGTCTTGACCCACACGACGGTCTGGTTCGCGGGGCTCTTCATCAGTGACGCGACGGGGACCGCGAGGCCCTTGACCTTCTGCTTCGTCTGCACGAACACCCGCACCGGCTGGCCAACGGCCAGGCCGTTCAGCGCCGCGCCCTGCGCCCGGAAGCCGAGCGGCAGCGCCTGCTCGCGCAGGCTGCGGGCGGCGCCGACGAACACCAGCGGCACGCGCTGGTTGCCGACGGCCACCGTGGCGCTGCCGACATCGGCTGCCAGGGCCGGATCGAAGGCCAGCGCCTCGATGCGCAGGCGACCCGGATCGACGATCTCGAACAGAAGTTCGCGGGCATCGACCACCTGGCCGGCCACCACGTGGGCCGACGCGATCACGCCCGACACCGGGGCCACGAGCGCCTCGCGCGTCGCCAGCCCGCCGCCCACTGCGGCGAAGCGCTCGGCTAGGCTGGCCGCTTCGCTCTCGGCGGCCTCGATGTCCTTGCGCGGCACGGTGTCGGCCAGTTCCTTCAGCCGTGCGACGCGCTTGTCGGCGAGCGACTTGGCCGCACGCAGTTCGGCCAGCTGGGCCGACTGGTTGGAGCGCTCGATGGGGGCGGTCGAGGGCACCACGTAGGCCAGCACGTCGCCCTTGCGCACCGCCTGTCCCGGGTTGGGCAGGCCGCGCGGCCCCGTCTCGATGCGGCCGGCGTTCAGCGGCTGCACCTTGCCACCTGCGTTCGGGTCCATCAGCACGGTGCCGTTCAGCTCGACCGAGCGCGGCAGTTCGGCCTCCTCGGCGACCATGGTGCGCACGCCGAGCTGGCGCTGGGCGGGCTTGGGCAGGAAGACGCTGCCATCGGGCTGGCGTTGCGGACCGTTGGCGCTCGGCGCGGCCGGCGCATCGCCGTGGTCGTGTCCTTCGCCGGCCTGCGCCGGCCACGTGGCCGCCAGAGCCAGCACGATGCCCAGCCCGGCCAGGCGGTTCGTCATGGCGCGCTTCATGCCGCACCTCGCGCGTGCGGCTGGCGGCCCGCCATCAGGCGCCTGCCACCGAGCACCAGGACCGCCAGCGCGGCCAGGCCGCCGACGGCCCAGCCGGCGTACTCCTTCCACGAGTGTTCGTGGACCGCTTCATCGGCGTGCAGGGTCTCGTGCAGGTCGAGTTCGCCGGCCAGCAGGTCGGCCTCGGCGCCGGCCGTCACCGTCGCGGTGATCGGTAGCACGCCGGGCTTCGGCGCTTCCTTCAGCACCACCTCGTAGGCGTCGTCGCCCTGGGCCTGGGCGCTGAACTTCGTGCCCGCGATGTCGAGCTCGATCTTCGCGCCGCGCACGGGCGCGTTGTCGGCGAAGCGGTCCAGGTACAGCGTGACCTGCTTGCCGTCGAGCACGCCGACCAGCTCGAAGGTTTCGGAGACGGCCGCAAAGCGGGGCAGCGCCGTGCCAGCGGCGGCAGGTGCAGCGTCGCCGTGGTCATGGCCTTCGCCGGCGATCGCAGGGCATGTGGCGCCGAGGAGCAGGGCCGCGAGGCCGAGCGCGGCCCAGGGGTGGGACGAGGTCATGGGATGGAGGTCCTGAATGGGTTTGCGGTGCATGTCGGTGGGGTGCGGTCTCATCGCGGCAGCAGGCCCACGGCCTGGCGCCAGGCGGAGATGGCCGCGGCGAGCTCGATGCGGGCGCGGGCGGCCTGCCGCTCGGCATCGGCCGTCTCGGCCTCGATGCGCAGGCGAGTGGGCAGGTCGGTTTCGCCGAGACGGAAGGACTTGTCGAAGAAGCCGCGCGACTCGCGCGCCAGTTGGGCGCGCCGCTCGGCCGCGGCAAGCTGCGTCCGCGCGGCGTCGGTGCGGGCACGCGCGGACTCGCGTTCACTGGCCAAGCGGGCGCGTTCGAGGGCGATCTGGGCCTGCAGTTCGAGCGCCTCGGCGCGCGCCGACGCCACACGCGCGTCGTGCCGAGGGCCGGCGCCGAAGGGGATGCGCACGCCGACGGTGAAGGTCTGATGGTAGGACTCGCCGTAGGCGCCTCGGTCGCGCGTGGCGGCGATCGTCAGTTCCGGATTGGCACGCGACTGCGCGGCCGCCAGCGCGACCGCACCCTCGGCGACGGCGGCACGGTCGTTCAGCGCGAGCAGCTCGGCATGGGTGTCGGTGTCGCCTCCGCCGGTGCCGGCCAAGGGCGGCTCCGGCTCGCCATCGGCCGCGGCGCCACCCTCCGCACCGAGCCTCGGCTGCGCGGTGAGCGAGCCGAGGTGCATGCGCGCCGCCGTGAGAGCGCTCTCGGCCTGCGCGACGGCGGCCTCGGCGGCGGCCACCGCGCCGTCGGCCTGGTGCAGGTCGGCGCGCGCGAGGTCGCCCGCCTTTAGGCGCTTGGCGACATCGGCTGCGATACGACGGACGCTGTCGAGCTGGCCGTGCGCCGCCTCCACTTCGACGCGGGCACGGTGCCAGGACCACCAGGCCTCGCGGACCGTGGCCGCGACGCGCAGCTGGGCGGCCGTGGTGCGGCTCTCCGCGGCGCGGCCCTCGGCCTCGGCCAGCGCCTGGCTGCGGCCCCGTTCACCGGGCAGCCACAACGGGATGGCGACGCCGGCCTCGTACTCGCGCGTGCCGAGATTGCGGTTCAAGCGGTCGGTCTTGGAGGAGAGCTCTAGGGACGGGGACTCCGGCGTCCAGGCTTGGGCCGCCTGCGCCTGGGCGCGCGCCGCGTCGCGGCGGACGCTGAGCGCCTGCGCTTCGGGCTGCCGCGCCCACGCCGCTTCGAACGCGGCGCGCAGGGTCAGGCGTGCATGGCTCTGCGGCCCAGCTGCGGTCTGCGCTCGCGCATCCAGCAGGCCACCCGTCAGCGTCGCTGTCAGTGCCATGGCCAGGGCTGCGCGGACGAAATGCCGCTGCCGGCCTGCGACACGATTTCTTCTTCGGTGCATCCGATGCTCCAGTGTTGAAACAACCCACGGGAGATCGGCAAGGGGCGACCAAGCGGTCGCATCGGGCCACCAGCAGCGCCGCCGACGCGAACGTCAGGCTGCGCGCGCTCGGGCGCGAACGGGCTTCAGAAAGGGAAGGGACCCGCCTCGCCGATCAGGCGAGGGGCAGCCACTGGGGGCGTTCGGGCGGGCTTTGCGGGATGCTGCGCACGGTGCTTCCGACCGGTGCGACCCGGTGCGAGGCCAGGGTGAGGGGAGCGATGTCGTCCGCCAGCACCGCCATGCCGGCAAAGTTGCCGTGGCAGTGGCCACAGTCGAAGTTGAACCCCGCCGGTGCGCCCTGGTCCGCCGGCACACTGCCTTCATCGGAACTCGCATGGCCCACGTGCTGGTGCTCGTGGTGACCCAGGTGCTGCGCCTGTTCGCCAGCTTCGTGCCCGCAGTACGCCGCGACCGCCGCCCAGCTGAACTGGAGCGGCAACAGGGCAAGCAAGACGATGGCGAGCCAACGGCACATGGGAACAGTCTAGCAGCTACAGAGTTTCGGGACGCGCTCAGGGGGCTGGTTGCCGTGACCGGCGTCACCATCCTCCGGCGCGGATGCGCCGAACCTGGGCGTTCATCCGGTGCCGGTTCGAAGGCAGGGTGCGTGCAGCCGCGTGGAGTGCAGCGGTCGCGTTCGTGCATCCATGGCCACCTCAGTTTCGTTCCGGGTTGCGCAACAGGCGCAGGCCGTTGAAGACCACCAGCAGGCTGGCCCCCATATCGGCGAAGACGGCCATCCACATGCTGGCGCTGCCGAACAGCGCGAGCACCAGGAACACCGCCTTGATACCCAGGGCCAGTGCGATGTTCTGCCACAGCACGGCGTGCGTGCGCTGCGACAGGCGCACGGTCTCGGCGATGCGCCGCAGGTCGTCGTTCATCACGACCACGTCGGCAGCCTCCATCGCGATGTCCGTCCCGGCCGCGCCCATGGCCACGCCGATGTCGGCCTGGGCGAGTGCCGGCGCGTCGTTGATGCCGTCGCCAGTCATGGCCGTGGCACCGTACTGCTGCTGCAGGGCGCGGATCGCGGTCAGCTTGTCCACGGGCAGCAGGTTGCCGCGGATGTCGGTCAGGCCGGCCTCGTGGCCGATGGCCTCTGCCGTGACCTGGTTGTCGCCGGTCAGCATCACCGGGGTGATGCCCATGGCCTTGAGCTCGCCGACGGCGGCGGCCGACGAGGGTTTGATCGTGTCCGCCACCGCGAAGAGCGCGAGCACGCCGGTGGCCGTGGCCAGCAGGCTCACCGTTCGGCCGGCCTTTTCGTGCCGGCGGAGCACGGCCTCGATCTCGGCGGAACACTGGCCACGCTCCTCGATGAGGCGGTGGTTGCCCAGCACGTAGCGTTCGCCGTCGATGTCGGCCTCGATGCCGCGCCCGGAAAGCGCGGCAAAGTTCCGGGCTTCAACGTTGTTCGGCGTCAGCCCGGCGGCGATGGCACGCGACACCGGGTGGTCCGAGTGCGCGGCGAGGGCGGCCGCGACGTGCTCCGCCCGCGGCTTTGGCGTGCCGGTGGCCACCATCTGCCACTCGACCAGGCGCGGCTTGCCCTCGGTGATGGTGCCGGTCTTGTCGAGCGCGATGGCCTTGAGGAGGCGCGCCTGTTCCAGGTGGACGCCGCCCTTGACGAGGATGCCGCGCCGGGCCGCCGACGCGAGGCCGCTGACCACGGTGACGGGTGTCGAGATTACCAGCGCGCAGGGGCAGGCGATGACCAGCAGCACGAGCGCCTTGTAGACGGCCGCCAGTGCCGTCCAGCCGAATAGCCATGGGCCGGCGATGGCCACGGCCAGCGCCAGCACGAACACCGCCGGCGTGTAGATGGCAGCGAAGCGGTCGACGAAGCGCTGCGTGGGCGCGCGGCTGCCCTGGGCCTGCTCGACCGCATGGATGATGCGGGCCAGCGTGGACTGCGACGCCGCCGCCGTGACGCGGCATTCGATGGTGCCGGTCTGGTTGATGGTGCCGGCGTAGACCGCATCGCCCGGTCCCTTGTCCACCGGCAGGCTCTCCCCGGTGACTGGGGCCTGGTCGATGCTCGTGCTGCCTTCGGTGACGACCCCGTCCATCGCCACGCGCTCCCCCGGCCTCACGCGCACCGTCGCGCCGATCGGCACCTCGCGCACGGGCACGGACTTCCACGTGCCGTTGGCTTGCTGGAGGTCGGCCGTGTCGGGCGAGAGCGCCAGCAGCCCGCTGATCGCATTGCGGGCGCGGTCGACGGCGCGCGCCTCGATCAGCTCGGCGATGGCGTAGAGCGCCATGACCATCGCGGCCTCGGGCCACTGGCCGATGACGAAGGCACCAGCGACGGCCACGGACATCAGCGCGTTGATGTTGAGGCGTCCGTCTCGCAGTGCCGACAACCCCTTGCGGAAGGTGCTGAAGCCCGCCAGAGCAATGGCAGCGGCGGCGATCGCCAGGCCTGCCGGTCTTGACCAGGGTGCATCGGGGACGAAGAAGGACAGGCCCTCGGCGGTGATGGCCAGCGCGAGCGCGGCCAGCAGGCGGGGGAGGCCCGTGCCGGTCACCGCATCGTGTTCGTGCGCCCCGGCCTCGCCGTCGGCAGGGGAGTCCGACGCTTCGGGCCAGGGGTGGATCTCGAAGCCGGTGCCACGGATCGCCTCGACCGCGGCGAGCGCCGCCTGGGGCTCACCTTCGATGCGAAGGCTGCGTTCGCCCAGTTGGAAGCGCAGCCCCGTCAGCCCCCGGATACGTTCGACGGCGCGCCGGATCTCGGATTCCTCGGCAGCGCAGTCCATCGCAGGGACCCGAAATCGCTGACCACCCCGGTCCTGCTGCCCGACTGGCGCGGTCGCGACGCCCTCGACGGAACCGCAGCAGTCGCCACAGCTGGAGGGTGCCGGGGCGCGGGACGGCGACGTCGCGATGTCATGGGTGTGTTCATGGGCCATGTCGCCATTGAAAACCCTGAAGTGAGTATAGAGTCAAGGTGCATTACAAGCCCGTGCCTTCGCAAAGGAGTCCGACCATGCGCATCGGCGAACTGGCCCAGGCCAGCGGAACGCCCATCGAGACGATCCGGTTCTACGAGCGGGAGGGCCTGCTGCCCGCTGCGCCGCGCACGGAGGGGAACTACCGCATCTACACCCCGCAGCACGCCGAACGGCTGGGGTTCATCCGCCAGTGCCGCAACCTGGACATGACGCTCGATGAAGTGCGCGTGCTGTTGCGGTTCAAGGATCAGCCGCTGGCGGCTTGCGGCGAGGTGAACAGCTTGCTCGACGAGCACATCGGCCACGTGGCCGAGCGGATCCGCGAACTGCGCGGGCTCGAGAAGGAACTCCGCAGCCTGCGGGCTGCCTGCTTAACGCCACATGTGGCCGCCGACTGCGGCATCCTGAACGGCATCGATCAGGCGGGAGCGCACGGGGCGGCGCAGCGCAAACGCAGGCACGTTCGCGGCGCTCATTGACCCACTTGTGAGTGATGCCATTCCAACGGGCTCGCCAGCGACAACGAACGAGTTCCTAGTTGACTCTGGATTCCCAAGGCCACTCAGCTTCTGCAGGCGATGGCCGGACTCTATGTCCCGCGCCCTTCCCGAAGGGAGGGGCCCCGCAGGGCGCCGCTCGTCTCACCAGAGGGCTCAGTGGCACCCGCCGCAGCACGAACCGGACGGCTTGGTGGGAGCGGTCGGGCCTGCCTGCACGGGCACCGGCGTGTAGCCTGCGTCCGTGATGGCCTCTGCCAGTTCCTCGGCGTCGGCAGAGGCCGGCTCCACCTGCACGCGGTGCGAGGCCAGGTCGATCGCGACCTTGGCATCCTTGTCCGTGGCCTTCAGTGCCTTGGTGATGGTGCTGACGCAGTGGCCGCAGGTCATGTCGTTGACTTCGAAGGTGATCATCGCTATCTCCAGTGGGACGGTTGGTAACGCTCATACTGTCGACCTTTCCACCGTTGTAAGGTCAAGCCATGAGTTGGAGAGACCCCTCTAGCTGCAGGCAGAAGCCAACGGTACTCTTGACCTTTCCATTGTTGGAACCTTGACGATGCGCAAACACTGAATAGCACATCGAGGCACCCATGAGCACAGCCGCACTGTCCAATCCACTCGGAATCAAGCTCCAGGTCACCGGGATGACATGCGCCTCGTGCGTCATGCGCGTCGAGAAGACGCTCAAGGCGGTGCCCGGGGTCAGGGAGGCGAGCGTCAACCTGGCGACGGAGGAGGCGTCTGTCAACGCCGATGCTTCCGTGACGGCGGATTCGCTGGCGGCGGCCGTCCGCAAAGCCGGCTACGACGTGGCGACCACCGAGACAACGCTCCTGGTAGAAGGCATGACTTGCGCGTCCTGCGTCACGCGTGTCGAGAAAGCGCTCCGCAAGGTACCCGGCGTCTCCGGCGCCACCGTCAACCTGGCGACCGAGAAGGCAACCATCCAGGCGCTATCGACCGTGCCGGTTTCGGCGCTGAAGGCGGCCATCGAGAAGGCCGGTTACGCGGCGAAGGGCCTTCAGGACGAGAAGCCCAAGCCAGCCCATCGCCTACCGGTCTGGTGGCCAGTGGCGGCAAGCGCTGTGCTGACCCTGCCGCTGGTCACCCCGATGCTGCTGTCGCTCTTCGGCATCGAATGGATGCTGGGCGGCTGGGCGCAACTGGCACTGGCGACGCCGGTTCAGTTCTGGCTGGGCTGGCGCTTCTACCGTGCCGGCTGGAAGGCCGTGCTCGCCAAGACCGGCAACATGGACCTGCTGGTGGCGCTGGGCACCTCCGCCGCCTACGGACTTTCCGTCTACCTGCTCTTCAAGCACGCCGGGCACGGCATGCCGCACCTCTACTTCGAGGCCTCGGCGGCCGTCATCACGCTGGTCCTGCTGGGCAAGTGGCTGGAGCACCGGGCCAAGCGGCAAACCGCCCACGCCATCCGCGCGCTGAACGCGTTGCGGCCGACCACTGCGCGGGTCCGCCGGGATGGCGAGGAAGTCGACATTCCGGTGGAGCAAGTCACCGTGGGCGACCTCGTCGTCATCCGGCCGGGTGACCGCGTCGCCGTCGACGGCGAAATCGTCGACGGGCGCAGCCACATCGACGAGTCGCTCATCACCGGTGAGAGCCTGCCAGTACCCAAGGCCCCCGGAGACAAGGTCACCGGCGGCGCCATCAACGCCGAAGGCGCGCTGACCGTTCGCACGACCGCCATCGGCGCGGAGACGACGCTGGCCCGCATCATCCGCATGGTCGAGTCGGCGCAGGCGGCCAAGGCGCCGATCCAGCGCATCGTCGATCGCGTGAGCGCGGTGTTCGTTCCGGTCGTCCTGCTGATCGCGCTGGCGACCTTCCTCGGTTGGGCGGCCTTCACGGGGGACTGGGAACACGCACTGATCAACGCGGTAGCCGTGCTGGTCATCGCCTGCCCCTGTGCGCTGGGCCTCGCGACGCCGACAGCCATCATGGCCGGTACCGGGGTCGCCGCGCGACACGGCATCCTCATCAAGGACGCCGAAGCGCTGGAGGTCGCGCATGCGGTGACGGTGGTCGCCTTCGACAAGACCGGTACGCTCACCGAAGGCAAGCCTTCGCTCGCGGCGGTGGCGGCGGCCGAAGGGACCAGTCGTGATGAGGTGCTGCGCCTCGCGGCCGCGCTCCAGAAGTCGAGCAGCCATCCGCTCGCGGTGGCGGTGATGGACAAGGTGCGCGAGGAGCGGCTGCCGGTGCCGGAAGCCCAAGATGCGAAGGCGCTTCCGGGTCGTGGTGTCGAAGGCACGGTCCGAGGCCGGAAACTGGCGCTGGGCAGCACGCGGATGCTGCGCGAGCTCCAGTTGGACGAGGGCCATCTGCTGGGCGAGGCGCGGCGGCTCGAAGGGCAAGGGAAGACCGTGTCCTGGCTGGTCGGCTCGGAAGGGGACCAGTGGCGCCTGCTGGGATTGCTGGCGTTCGGTGACACGATCAAGCAAAGCGCCGCTGCAGCGGTGGCGCGGCTCCATCAGCTGGGAATCAGGACGGTCATGCTGACCGGGGACAGCCGGGGCGCGGCCGAGGCTGTCGCGAAGGCACTCGGCATCGACGACGTGCGCGCCGAAGTCTTGCCGGGCGACAAGGCGGCCGTCGTGAAGGAACTGCGCGACGCCGGCGCCGTGGTCGCGTTCGTCGGCGATGGCCTGAACGACGGCCCCGCACTCGCCGCGGCGTCCGTGTCGTACGCGATGGCGGGCGGCGCCGACGTAGCGACCGAGACGGCTGGCATCACGCTCATGCGCGGCGACCCGCGGCTCGTGGCGGATTCACTGGACATCTCGCGCCGTACCTACTCGAAGATCAAGCAGGGCCTGTTCTGGGCATTCGGCTACAACGTGCTTGGCATCCCGCTGGCCGCGCTGGGGATGCTGAGTCCCGTCATCGCTGGCGCGGCGATGGCCTTCAGCAGCGTGAGCGTCGTGGCCAACGCATTGACGTTGCGGCGCTGGCAGGGTGCCGCTGACGCGCCGGCCGCGCAGCGCCCGGAGCAATCGCAGCCCGTGGCCGTGTCAGGGAGCACCAGATGAGCATGAACATCGGCGAAGCGGCGAAGGCCTCGGGCGTTTCGGCGAAGATGATTCGCCACTACGAGAGCGTCGGGTTGTTTCCGGAAGCCGTACGGACCGAGTCCGGCTACCGCCAGTACACGGACAAGGAAGTCAGCACGCTGCGCTTCGTCCGACAGTCGCGCGATCTGGGTTTCTCCATCGAGCAGATCCGCGAGTTGCTTGGACTGTGGCAGGACCGCATGCGCCCCAGCCGACAAGTGCGCGCGCTGGCGCAGGCTCACATCGAAGAGCTGGACGAGAAGCTCAAGGAACTCCAGTCCATGAAGGCGACGCTCGAGCACCTCGTGCATTGCTGCCATGGTGACGACCGGCCCGATTGCCCGATCATTGACTCGCTGGCGCAGGAACGACGGGGGCAGGAGAAGAGCCCTACGGCGGCGACCGGACTCGGACACCGCAGGACGACGGGGCTGCAAGTGGGACGGCGAGCGCGCCAGAGCGCTTGACCGTGGGTACCTTGGCTTGGCCAGAGGGACTCGGCTGTCGCTGAATCCTCATGCGATGGCTACAGAACTCGCGTAGACGGTCAACGCACTGGGATCCGCTTCGAATCGCTTGGCCCCGGCCTCGACATCGAGGCCGGGAGTCGACTCCGAGGTGCAGACGATCGGACGCTTTCGGGCGTTTCGATAGCAGTAGGGGCCGCCGCGCCGGCCGACATCTGAGTTCGTACTGGCGCAACCCAGGAGCACCAGCGACGTCGCCGATGCCGCAAGCGCCAGGACGTGCCGGCGTGTGGTCACGGCGCAGCCCCAGCCGAGCTTACGGGCGCTTGTCTGCGTCGGGCTTGGCGGTCGCCACGGGTTCGTTCGAGCACCA
>SHNC01000182.1 GCA_004295105.1 Betaproteobacteria bacterium
CGGGTGGCCGCAGCGCCAGGCGCGATGATCGCTCCGTCCGGTCATGCCCTGGGCGCAAGCGTCGTTGCCCGCCCCCGACCGGAGTTCCTGAAGCCGCTGGTCTTCGCCCTCCTGACCGTGCTCGAGGGATATGCCATATTTCGCCGGGATACGGGCAAGCGATCGACGGAGCCCGTCCATGGCATGCGCTTCGCCTTGAGCGCCGTGGCGATCGGTGGCGGCATCGGCTTCGAGGATGGCTCCGTTGGACCGGGCTCCGGTGCACTCCTGATCGTCCTGCTCGTCCGTCCGCCGCGCATGAGCTGTCTGTGCGCCGTGGTGTCCGTGAAGCAGCTCGAGCTCGCGACCAGTCGGGCGGCGAGCGGATTCTTCGCCGGCAAAGTCGAACTATCGTGGAAGGAGGGTGCGCTGAAGGCGGTGCCCAATCCCGCGGGCGTGGTGCTCGGCTAGCGGATGACCCTTCGCCAAGGCGTCGGCTTCGTGCGGTGAATGTTCCTGTGCGTGACGTCGGCGCAGACTGCGACGCTGGCATGGGATACCGTCGGACGCCGAGGGGGAATGTTTCACGTGAAACATCCGTCTGCAGCCCGTGCGCTTGCGGCAAGGGAGGATCATCGTGACGAACACGCTTCCAGTGGAAGAGGGCCCGCTGATCGAAGAGCTGGCCGAGGACGCCGCCTATCTGCTGCGTGGCGGCCGACTGCTGGAACGGCGTCGGAGCGCCTATCAGGAGATCGAGGTCTGGGATACACCACGCTTCGGTCGACTGTTCCGCCTCGACGGTTGCCTCATGAGTTCCGAGCGCGACGAATTCCATTACCACGAGAATCTGGTCCATGTGGCGGCCGTCCCTCACCCTTGCCCGCGACGCGCCCTGGTCATCGGTGGCGGCGACGGCGGTTCGGCTGAAGAGTTGCTGAAACATCCGACCATCGAACGGGTCGAGATCGTCGAGCTCGACGCCGAGGTCGTGGACATCGCCCGGCGCCATCTGCCGGCCGTGCATCGTGGCGCACTCGATGACCCGCGCGTGCGCCTGACGATCGCCGACGGTCTAGACTACGTGCGCCGATATCGACCCGCCGAGGCAGGGGCCTTCGACCTCGTCGTGCTCGACCTGACCGATCCGGTCGGAACGGCCAGACCGCTGCACGAGGAAGCGTTCTTTCGCGCCTGTCGCGAGCTGCTCGCGCCGGGGGGTGCGATCAGCCTGCACCTCGGCAGTCTGACTTTCCAGCAGGCGCAGGTGAAGGGGCTGGTCGAGCGCCTGCGCGCGGTGTTCGCCATCGTGCGACCCTTCCTCGCCTATGTCCCGCTGTACGGCAGTCTGTGGGGTTTTGCCGTCGCGTCGGATGTGCTCGATCCGCTCGGCATCGCCACCGACGAGATCGGGTTGCGCATTGCCGCACGCCGGATCGGCTCGCTGCAGCACTACAATGGTGCGATCCACCACGCCCAGTTTGCATACCCCAACCATCTGCGCACATTGCTCGCCTGATCATCACGCTGCGTGAGCATTGCCGCAACAAGGCCAGACCGTGAATCGCTCGCCCGCGCCGCCCCCGCACCGTACCGTCTCCGGCGCTGCTCGCCGGCCCCGTCCGTCGCGTTCCCCCGCCGTCGATCTCCCACCCGACAGTCTGGGTTACGCACTGCGGCAGGCCGCCCGCCTCGTCGCCGGCGTGCTGGAGGGCGCCAACCTGACCGATGCGTTCGAGCATGCGCTGAAGCAGCATCCCGAGTGGAGCGAGGCCACGCGCGGTGCCGTGCGTGATCTCGCGTGGACGACGCTGCGCGACTACGGCCGTGGCGACGTGGTGCTGCAGCGCCTGCTCCATGCGCCACCGCCGGTTTTCGTGCGTGCCTTGTTGCTGGTGTCGCTGTATCGACTGACGCAGCGCCCGGAGCAGGCCCACACCACCGTCGATCAGGCAGTGCAGGCCGTGACGGCGGAAATGCCCGGCCTGAAGGGCATGGTGAACGCCGTGTTGCGCAATGCCCTGCGCAAATCGTCCGAGTGGCCCGGCTGGATCGCGGCCGACGAGGCGGCCCGGCACGCCCATCCCCCGTGGTGGATCGAGCGAGTCCGCCGTGCCCATCCTGGGAACTGGGCGGCGGCGCTCGAAGCCGGCAACCAGCGCCCGCCGATGGCGCTGCGGGTGAATCGCCGCCGCATCGGCGTCGACGACGCAATGGCGATGTTGCAGGCGGCGGACATGCGGGCGCGGCTACTCGCCAACGACGCCTTGCTGCTCGAGCGCCCGGTGGCGGTGCACCGGGTGCCCGGTTACGGCGACGGCCTCGTGTCGGTGCAGGATGCCGGGGCGCAGTGGGCCGCGCACCTGCTCGACCCGCGCGATGGCGAGCGCGTTCTGGACGCCTGTGCAGCTCCCGGCGGCAAGAGCGCCCACCTGCTCGAGCGTGCCGATATCGAACTCCTCGCCCTCGAACTGGACGCGCAGCGTGCGGAGCGCATTCACCGCAATCTTGCACGCCTCGGCCTCGCGGCACAGGTCCGGGTAGCCGATTGCCGGGAACTCGCCGCGTGGTGGGACGGGCGGCCGTTCGACCGCATCCTCGCCGACGTGCCGTGCTCTGCATCCGGCGTGGCACGCCGGCATCCCGATATCAAGTGGCTGCGCCGCGACGAGGACATCCGCCGCTTCGCCGCGCAGCAGGCGCAGATCCTCGAGGCGCTTTGGCGGACGCTCGCGCCCGGTGGCACAATGCTCTACGTCACCTGTTCGGTGTTCGACGAGGAAAACCGGATGCAGATCGAGCGTTTCCGTGCCCGCCACGGCGACGCCGAGCAGCTTCCGATCGACAACCGGCCCGACTGCCAGCTCCTTCCCAATGCCGAACATGACGGTTTCTATTTCGCCCTGCTGCGCAAATCTCGCTGAGCGGGTGGGGCGCTGGCTGTGTGCCGCGCTGCTGCTGTGCGTGACCTTGGTGTCGTTCGCCGAAGAGGCGGTGATTCGCAGCGCCGAGATCGTGCCGGGCGATGGTGGCTACGTGCTGAACGCGGACATCGACCTCGAACTGAATTCACGCCTGGCCGATGTCGTCGCCCGCGGCGTGTCGCTGTATTTCGTCGCTGAACTACGCATCGAGCGGCCGCGCTGGTACTGGCTCAACGCGGTCGTCGTAGACCGCACCTTGGATTACCGCTTGCACTACAACGCCATCACGCGCAACTACCGCCTGTCCATCGGTAATTTCCAGCAAAGCTTCGACAGCCTCGAGGGCGCGGTGCGCACCATGCTGCGCATCCGTAACTGGCAGGTGGCCGCTGCCGAGGAACTCACTCCCGGCGTGTCGCATCAGGTCGCATTGCGCTTCCAGCTCGACACCACGCAGTTGCCGAAGCCCTTCCAGGTCACCGCCATCGGCAGCCGCGACTGGGATCTCGGCACCGACTGGATGCGATGGACATTCCTGCCCGGCACGCCGGCCTCCCGATGAAACGCATCGCGCTCGTCATTGCAGCGGCGCTGGCCGCGATCTCGCTGTTCCTGCTGACCTCGGCGAGCTCGAACAGCGACCTGTTCGCGGGCAGCTATCCCTATCTGCTCGGCCTCAACGGGGCGGTGGTCGTGGCCCTCGCCGGGCTGGTGGCCCTGCAACTGCGCATGCTGTGGCGCGAGTACGCCCAGCGCCAGTTCGGCTCGCGCCTGAAGTATCGGCTGGTATTGATGTTCGCGTTGATGGGCCTGATTCCCGGCTTCGTCGTGTATGCGGTGTCGCTGCAGTTCGTGGTGCGCAGCATCGAATCCTGGTTCGATGTGCGCGTCGATGCCGCGCTCGAGGGCGGTATCGCATTGGGCCAGAAGGCGCTCGATTTCCTCGTCGGCCAAGTGCAGGAGAAGGCGGAAGGCATGGCACTCGCGCTCGAGGGTCACGACCCGCTGTCGCCCGCGCTGCTCAACCGTCTGCGCGAGCAGGCCGGAGTTGCCAGCGCGACGGTGATCGGCATCAATGGACAGATCATCGCCAGCGCGGTCGATACGGCCGGCAACCTGCTGCCCGACCTTCCCAACACGACGCAGTTGCGCCAGGCCCGGCAGACCCTCAGCCTGCACGCGGTGGAGACGCAGCCCGACGGCCGGCTGGTGATCCGCGTGATCGTGCCCATCCCGATGCGCACGCTGGCGGGCGAATCGCATCTGCTGCAGCTTACCCAGCCCGTTCCCGACACGTTCGGCCACAATGCCGAGGCCGTGCAGGAGGCCTATCGCGAGTACCAGCAACTGACGCTGGGGCGCGTCGGCCTCAAGCGCATCTACACGCTGACGCTGACGCTGACGCTGCTGCTCGCGTTGCTGGCGGCGGTTGCGGTGGCGTTCGTGATTGCGCGGCGGCTGGTGGCGCCGCTGCTGATCCTGGCCGAGGGCACGCAGGCGGTGGCCCAGGGTGATTTCAGTCCGCGTCAGGCGCTGCCCGCCCGCGACGAACTCGGCGTGCTGACGCAGTCGTTCAACCAGATGACTCGCCAGCTCGAGGATGCGCGCGCCGCGGCCGACCGCAGCCGCGCCGCCGTCGAGTCGGCGCGCGTGTATCTCGAAAGCGTGCTTGCCAACCTGTCGACCGGCGTGCTCGCCTTCGCCGCCGACGGCACGCTGCGGGCGGCCAACCATGGTGCGCTGGCCATCCTCGATGACGACCTCGCCGGCTTCGAGGACATCCCGCTCGCCCAGTGGCCGCGCCACGAAGTGTTGCGCGACGCGCTCGTCGAAGGCTTCGCGACCAACGAGGGCGACTGGCAGACGCAGATCGACCTGCCGGTAAAGGACAGTGCGCCGCGCACGCTGCTGATCCATGGCTCGCGCCTGCCGCAGCGCGGAGGCGGCGGCTCGGTGGTGGTGTTCGACGACATCTCGCGACTCATCGCCGCCCAGCGCACTGCCGCATGGGCCGAAGTCGCTCGCCGGCTGGCGCACGAGATCAAGAATCCGCTGACGCCGATCCAGTTGTCGGCCGAGCGCCTGGCGTTCAAGCTTGCCGACCGCCTCGACGACGACGGCCGCGAGATGCTGGAGCGGTCGACGCGGACCATCGTGAACCAGGTCGAGGCGATGAAGAACCTGGTGAATGCCTTCCGCGACTATGCCCGGCTGCCGTCGCCGCACCTCGCGCCGGTCGATCTGAACGCGCTGATCCGCGAGGTGCTGAACCTGTACGAGAGCGCGGCGGGGCGCATCCGCCTCGAGCTGGCTCACGATCTGCCGGCGGTGCAGGGTGATGCCACGCAGATTCGACAGGTGATCCACAATTTGCTGCAAAATGCCCAGGACGCGCTGAATGGCGACGAAGACGGCGAGATGCAGTTGATCACTCGCCGCGAAGGCGAGCGTGCGTTGCTGCTGTTCCGTGACAACGGCCCGGGTTTCCCGGCCGAAGTGCTGGCACGCGCCTTCGAACCCTATTTCACCACCAAGTCGCGCGGCACCGGTCTCGGCCTGGCGATGGTGAAGAAGATTGTCGATGAACACGGTGGCGAGGTCAGGCTGGCCAACCGCGACAGCGGTGGCGCAGAAGTGCGCATCCGCCTGCGCCTGGCCGCAACGAGTGGTGACAACTGAAACATGGCAAAAATACTGATCGTCGATGACGAAGTGGGCATTCGCGAGTTGCTGTCCGAGATCCTCAGCGACGAGGGGCACGACGTGCTGCTGGCCGAGAACGCCGCCGCCGCGCGTGCGGCGCGCAACGCCCTGCGGCCCGACATGGTGCTGCTCGACATCTGGATGCCCGATACCGATGGCATCACGCTGCTGAAGGAATGGGCCGCCAACGGCCAACTGACGATGCCGGTGGTGATGATGTCTGGCCACGGCACGATAGACACCGCGGTCGAGGCGACTCGTATCGGCGCGATCGACTACCTCGAGAAGCCGATCGCACTGCAGAAGTTGCTGGCCGCGGTCAAGCGCGGCCTGCAGCGCCCGCTGCCTGCAGGAACTCCGGCGCCCCTCACGCTGGCGGCCTTCACCCGCTCGGTGCCGTTGCGCGAGCTGCGCCGCCGCGTGGAGCAGATCGCAGTGAACTCGCGTGTGTTGCTGCTGCGCGTCGCGGCGGGCAGTCTGGCCGAACTGATCGCACGCAGCGTGCAGGGGAGCGGCACACCCTGGCTGGACCTTGCTGCGGTAACCGCACCGATCGATCTCAATCAGTTGCAGGCCACGCAGGGAGGCGTGCTGTTCGTCGGTGAGCTGGCTCGCCTGTCGCGTGCGCAGCAGAAGAACCTCGCCTTTGCGCTGGACCGTCTGGACCGTTACGACCTGCGTCTGGTGGTGGCCACCGATCGCAGCCTGGACGCGTTGCTCGCCGAGGGCTGGGAGGAGGGCCTGGTGGCGCGACTGTTCGAGGTCAGCCTGGCGCCGCCGTCGATCTCCGATGTGAAGGACGACCTGCCCGAACTCGCCAGCCAGATCCTGCTGCATCTGGTGGAGGGGGGTGAAGTGCCCTTGCGCCGCTTCTCGACGGCAGCGCTCAACCAGTTGCGCAATCTCGGCTGGCCAGGAGGCTATGCCGAACTGCGCGCGGCGGTGAAGTCGCTGGCACTGGGCACGCTGGAGGAGGAGATCGGTGTTGCCGACGTGCGCCGGCTGCTCGCTCCGTCGCATGACGCGGGCGTGACGGGGGTGTCGCTCGACCAGCCGCTGCGCGAGGCGCGTGAAGCCTTCGAACGGCTGTATTTCGAGCATCACCTGCGCCTGGAGGGCGGCAACATGACCCGCCTTGCCGAGAAGACCGGACTCGAACGCACCCACCTGTACCGCAAGCTGAAGCAGCTCGGCCTGCAGGCGGGCCGGCGTCATGAGGAGAACTGAGCGCGTGTGTGCCGGCAATGCCGGCAATGCCGGTGTTGCGTTGCAGCACGGCTCTTCGGGCTCGCCTCTGTCCGCGTGTAACATTGCCTGCCACACGCCAGTCGGGATTCTCCGGTGAAGATCATCATTCTCGGCGCCGGTCAGGTCGGCGCCTCGGTGGCAGAAAACCTGGTGTCGGAGGCGAACGACATCACCCTCGTCGACACCAGCGCCGAGCATCTGGCCGTGCTGCGCGAGCGCCTCGAGATCCGTACCGTCTGCGGCAATGCGGCCTCGCCGACGGTGCTGAAGGAGGCGGGCGCCGACGACGCCGACCTGCTGATTGCGGTCACGCAGTCGGACCAGACCAACCTGTGCGCATGCCGCATCGCCAAGGTGCTGTTCAACCTGCCCACGCGCATCGCGCGGCTGCGTTCGACCGACTACGTCGATTATCCCGAGCTGCTCGACGACGACAACTTCGCGGTGGATTTCTCGATCTGCCCCGAGCAGGTCGTGACCGACCACATCAAGCGGCTGATCTCCTTCCCCGAGGCGCTGCAGGTGCTGGAGTTCGCCGACGGCGTGGTCAGCCTGATCTGCATGCGCGCCTTCGAGGGCGGTCCGCTGGTGGGCCATCCGCTGAAGGCGCTCCGCTTTCACCTGCCCAACGTCGAGGCCCGCATCGCCGCGATCTATCGCGAGGGCGTGCCCATCATCCCGGAAGGCGACACGGTGATCATGCCCGGCGACGAGGTGTTCTGTCTCGCGGCGACGGTGCACATCCGCCAGGTGATGGGCGAGCTGCGACGCGGCGACCGCCCGATGCGCCGCATCCTGATCGCCGGTGGCGGCAACATCGGCCTGCGCTTGGCCCGCCGCATCGAACACGACTACCACGTCAAGATTCTCGAGAGCAACGCCGCCCGCGCCGAGACGGTGGCAACTCAGCTCAAGCGTGCGCTGGTGCTGCGCGGCGACGCCACCGACGAAAAGCTGCTCGAGAGCGAAGGCATCGACGAGACCGACCTGTTCGTGGCGCTGACCAACGACGAAGAGGACAACATCATGTCGGCCTCGCTCGCCAAGCGCATGGGCGCGCACCGTACGCTGGCCCTCATCAACCGCAAGAGTTACGTCGACCTGGTGCAGGGTGGTCCGATCGACATCGCAATCTCGCCGGCGCATACGTCCATCGGTACGCTGCTCGCGCATGTGCGCCGCGGCGACGTGGTGGCGGTGCACAGCCTGCGCCGCGGTGCCGCCGAGGCGCTCGAGATCATCGCCCACGGCAGCCCGAAGGATTCCAAGGTGGTCGGGCGGCCGATCGAGAACATCACGTTGCCCGCAGGGGCGACCATCGGCGCGGTGGTGCGCGATGTCAGGCGAGAGGACGGCAAGATCATCCGGCGCGAAGTCATCATTCCTCACCATGACACGGTGATCCGCGAGGACGACCACGTGATCGTCTTCTGCACGCACAAGAACCTGGTGCGCAAGGTCGAGAAGCTGTTCCAGGTCGGCTTCTCCTTCCTCTGACGGCCCGTCCTGCCCATGCGTGCGTATCATCCCGCCCTCAATGCGCTCGGCCTGATCATCATGATCTTCGGGCTGCTGATGACGGTCCCGCTGGCCGTCTCCCATTGGCTGGGCGAAGGCATCCGCTTTCGCGATTCCATCATCGTCACCTTTCTCGTCGGCCTGCTGCTGTGGCTGGTGACGAGGCGCGCGCGGCGCGATCTGCGGGTGCATGACGGCTTCCTGCTGGTGGCAGCCACCTGGGTGGGGTTGCCGGTGTTCGGTGCGCTGCCGCTGCTGCTCAACATCCCCGGCCTCACCGTCACCGATGCCTACTTCGAGGCAGTGTCCGGCCTCACCGCCACGGGCGCCACGGTGCTGACCCGGCTCGACGACCTGCCGATTTCGCTCAACCTGTGGCGGACCTTCATGCACTGGATCGGCGGCATGGGCGTCATCGTGCTGGTGGTGGCCATCCTGCCGCTGCTCGGCATCGGCGGGCGGCAACTGTTCAAGGCCGAGGTGCCGACACCGATGAAGGAGTCCAGCCTGACGCCGCGCATCACCGAGACGGCGAAGGGCCTGTGGGTGACCTACACGCTGCTGACGCTCGCCTGCGGCCTGTCATTGTGGGGAGCGGGGCTCGACGGCTGGGATGCGGCGATCCATGCCTTCTCGGTCACCGGCCTGGGCGGTTTCTCGAGCAAGGACGCCTCGCTCGGCCACTTCGACAATATGGCGGTGGAGGCCGTTGCCGCGGGCTTCGCGCTCTTGTCCGGGCTCAACTTCGCCACGCATTACATGGCGCTGGTGCGGCGTTCGACGCTGCCCTACCGGCGCGACCCCGAGCTGCCGTTTTATTTCGGCGTGCTGGCGTTCAGCATCGCGATGCTGACGCTGTACCTGATGCAGGCCGAATCGCACGCCGATCTGCTGACGACGCTGCGCTACGTCGCATTCCACGTCGTCTCGATCTCCACCTCGCTGGGGCTGGCGACCTACGACTACACGGCCTGGCCGATGTTCGCCCAGACCTGGGTGCTGTTCCTCGGCAGCTTCGTGGCCTGCTCGGGCTCGACCGGAGGCGGCATCAAGATGATGCGGGCGATGATCCTGTACAAGCAGGTGCTGCGCGAGATCGTGCGCTCGCTGCATCCCAATGTGGTTGTGCCGGTGCGGCTGGGCGAGCAGCCGGTGCCCGAGGGCATCCTGCATGCGGTGCTGGGCTTCAGCTTCATGTACATGGTGTCGATCGTGTCGCTGACGCTGCTGCTGTCGGCCAGCGGGCTCGAGCTGATCACCGCGTTCTCGGCCGTGGTGGCCTGCCTCAACAATACCGGCCCCGGCCTGGAGGCGGTCGGGCCGGCTTCGAACTACCAGGCGCTGGCCGATTTCCACAAGTGGGTGCTGTCGTTCACGATGATCCTCGGTCGGCTGGAGATCTTCACGCTGCTGGTGGTGCTGACCCCCGCCTTCTGGCGGCGCTGAGCCGGCCCGCCATGCGGCCGACGGCAGCGCCCGCGGCACATCGGTGACCCGCAGCGGCTGGCGAAAGGCGATAATCACGACCTGTCCCGCCCGCTTGGGGCGAATCGAGGATTCGACGTGAGCCGCCTGAGAAACGATACCTTCCTGCGCGCCCTGCTGCGCCAGCCCACTGACCACACGCCCGTCTGGCTGATGCGCCAGGCTGGCCGTTACCTGCCGGAGTACTGCGAGACGCGCAAGCGGGCGGGCAGCTTCCTGCAGTTGTGCAAGAGTCCGGCGCTCGCCTGCGAGGTCACCCTGCAGCCGCTGGCGCGCTACGACCTCGACGCCGCCATCCTGTTCTCGGACATCCTCACGGTGCCCGACGCCATGGGGCTCGGCCTCTACTTTGCGGAGGGCGAGGGGCCTCGCTTCGAACGCCCGCTGCGCGACGAATGGGAGATCCGCAACCTGTCGGCGCCCGACCCGCACGCCGAGCTGCAGTACGTGATGGACGCGGTCGCCGAGATCCGTCGCGCGCTCGATGGCAGCGTGCCGCTGATCGGCTTCTCGGGCAGCCCGTGGACGCTGGCCTGCTACATGGTCGAGGGCGGATCGTCCGACGACTATCGCCGGATCAAGACAATGGCATACAGCCGGCCCGATCTGCTGCATCACGTCCTCGATGTGACCGCGCAGGCGGTGGTGAAGTACCTCAATGCACAGATCGAGGCAGGCGCCCAGGCGGTGATGGTGTTCGACTCGTGGGGCGGCGTCCTGTCGGAGGCGGCCTACCGCGAATTTTCGCTGCGTTATCTGGAGCGGGTCGTCGCCGGCCTGCGGCGCGAGCACGACGGTCATCGCGTGCCCAGCATCGTGTTCACGAAGGGCGGCGGAATCTGGCTGGAGTCCATCGCCGCCATCGGCAGCGACGCGGTCGGACTCGACTGGACCATGGACATCGGTCGCGCCCGAGCGCTGGTGGGTGACAGGGTGGCGCTGCAGGGCAATCTCGACCCGTCCATCCTGTTCGCGCCGCCCGAAACGGTAGCGGCGGAAACGAGGCGTGTGCTCGATGCCTACGGCCCGCATCCGGGCCACGTGTTCAACCTCGGCCACGGGATTTCGCAGTTCACGCCGCCGGACAACGTGCGCGTGCTGGTCGACACTGTGCACGAGCATAGTCGCAAGTTGCGCGCCGCTGCCGTGGAAGCCTGACGCGCGTGGCGTCTGGGTGGAGCGCCACGCTTGCAGGTGCTCCACCGCCCGCCTGTCAAGCAAAAAATCCGCCGTCCGACGCTTGACTTATGCACATTCGCCGGTTCCGTCCCCAAGTTGCCCGCCTGCCTGTGCCGATATTCATCATGGTTCGTAACGCATTGAATTATAAGAAATTAATAATTGCGCAATGTTAAGGCAAAGTGACAGGAAGGCTTGAGGCGCGTGGGATTGGGGGCGATTCACCCAGCTTTCCCACAATGTTATCCACAGCTTCTGTGGACAAGCCGACGGTGACAGGCGGGACAATTCCTTAGCCTCGTTTTCCGCTGTCGGACATCAACAAAGCGATACAAGCTGTTGAATATCCGACTCTTCATGTCCAATGCCCGGTTCCGGCATGCCCTACGTCCGCGTCGCGCTTCCTGTCCCCCTTCCGCAGACCTTTGATTACATTGCGGAAAATGCCGACGAGGGAGACGTCGGACGCTGCGTGAGGGTGCCCTTCGGCCGTGGCGAGAAGAGCGGCCTCATCGTCGGGTTACCCGCCGTTGCCGACGTCGATGGCGCGCGGCTCAAGGCGGTACTGTACATCCAGCGCGAGGTGCCGCCCTTGCCAGCGGACTGGCTCGAACTCGTCGGCTTCGTCGCACGCTACTACCATGCGCCACTCGGCGAGGTCGTCGCCCTCGCGCTGCCGCCGGGGCTGCGTCGGGCCGATGGTGTCAGCGGCGAGGACGAGGATCCGCTGCTGAGGGTTGCGGCGGCGGGCTCGGTCGTGCTGCAGGAGACGCGGCGCGACAGCAGGGCGCTGGCCCTGGTACGTGAGCTTGCCGCGACGGGCGTACCGATGCGGCGCAGCACCGTGCGCGCCCTGCCGCAAGGCGACGCCGTCGGCGACGCGCTGCGCCGCGGCTGGCTGGAGCCGACCGTGGAAGCGGGCGGCCGCGCGCGGATGGCCGCCGCGCCCACGCTGACCGACGAGCAGGCGGCCGTCATCGAGGAGGTGGGCGCCGCCCTGCCGGGCTTTCGCGCCTGGCTGCTGCAGGGGGTGACCGGCAGCGGCAAGACGGAGGTCTATCTGCGGCTCGCGCAAAGGGTCCTGGCGGGCGGTGGCCAGGTGCTGATGCTGGTGCCTGAGATCGCGCTCACGCCTCAGCTCGAGCGCCGCGTCGCGCAGCGCTTCCCGGCGGCGAACGTGGTCAGCCTGCATTCGGCGCTCGCGGCCGGCGCGCGTTCCCGCGGCTTCGTGCAGGCGCTCAGCGGCTACGCGGACATCGTGCTTGGCACGCGGCTGGCCGTGTTCGCGCCGCTGCCACGGCTCGGCCTGATCCTGGTGGACGAGGAGCACGACGCCTCGTACAAGCAGCAGGAAGGCGTGCGCTACTCGGCGCGTGACCTGGCGGTGTGGCGTGCACGCCAGCGTGGCGTGCCGGTCGTGCTCGGCTCGGCAACGCCTTCGCTCGAGAGCTGGTATCACGCCCATAGCGGCCGCTATGCGCAACTCGCGCTGCGCCAGCGTGCGGTCGCCTCGACCATGCCGACGGTGCACTGCATCGACACCCGGCGCCTGAAGCTCGACGAGGGCCTCGCGCCGGCGCTGCAGGCGGCGATCACGGCACGGCTGGAACGCGGCGAGCAGAGCCTGGTGTTCCTCAACCGCCGCGGCTATGCGCCGGTGCTGTCCTGTCCATCCTGTGGCTGGGTCAGCCGCTGTCCACACTGCTCGGCCAATCTCGTGGTGCATCTGGCCGACCGCCGCTTGCGCTGCCACCACTGCGGCTGCGACGGGCCCATCCCGCGTGCCTGTCCGAGCTGCGGCGAACAGGACATCCGGCCCTTCGGTCGTGGCACGCAGCGCATCGAGGTGCGTCTGGCGGAGCTGTTCCCGCAGGCGCGGGTGCTGCGCGTCGATCGCGATGCGGCGCGTACCCGCGCGCAGTGGGAGAGCCTGCTGGCGACCATCGGCGACGGTGGCGCCGACATCCTCGTCGGCACGCAGATGATGGCAAAGGGCCATGATTTTCCGCGCCTGACCCTCGTCGGCGTGGTTGGCGCCGACGCCTCGCTGCACGCCGCCGACTTCCGCGCGCCGGAGCGCCTGTTCCAGCAACTGATGCAGGTCGGCGGGCGCGCCGGCCGCGGCACGCTGCCGGGCGAGGTGCTGATCCAGACCGAGTATCCGGCGCACCCCTTGTTCCAGCACCTGGCGCGGCACGACTTCGACGCCTTCGCCCGCATGGCGCTGCAGGAACGGCGCTCAGCGGCCTTTCCGCCCTTCACCCATCAGGCCATGCTGCGCGCCGACGCACCTGCGCTGGACGATGCGGTGAGTTTCCTGCGCCATGCGCGCCGGCTGGCCGAGGAGCGTGCGCCCGCGGGCCTGCGCCTGTACGACCCGGTGCCGATGCGGCTCACCCGCCTGGCACGGCGCGAGCGCGCGCAGTTGCTGGTCGAGGCGGACCAGCGCGGGCCGCTGCAGGCCTTCCTCACCGACTGGGTCGCCCTGCTCTACTGCCAGCGCACGACGCGCGAGCTGCGCTGGCAGCTCGACGTCGATCCGCTCGACGTCTGACGCACGGTGCGCCTCAGGCCAGACGCTCGACCGCGTCGCGGTAGCGGTCCATCGCTTCCTCGCGGCTGGCGGAACTCACCTTCAGGTCGTTGACGAGGCCGTTCTCCAGGCTGTAGCACCAGCCGTGCACCGTGACGTTCTGCCCGCGTGCCCAGGCCTCGCGCAGGATCGAGGTCTGGCAGACGTTGACCACCTGCTGCATGGCGTTGAGCTCGCACAGCCGATTCACGCGTGTGGCCGGCTCGTCGAGCGCGCTCAGCTTCGCCTCGTGGCGGTCGCGCACGTCCTGGATGTGGCGCAGCCAGTTGTCGGTCAGCCCGGTGCGGTTGTCGTTGAGCGCGGCCTTGACGCCGCCGCAGCCATAGTGGCCGACGACCAGGATGTGCTTCACGCGCAGGAATTCGACCGCGTAGTGGATCACCGACAGGGCGTTGAGGTCGGTGTGCACGACGACGTTGGCGATGTTGCGATGGACGAAGACCTCGCCCGGCGCCAGGCCGATGATCTGGTTCGCCGGCACCCGGCTGTCGGAGCAGCCGATCCACAGATATTCCGGCGACTGCTGGTTGACCAGGCGGGTGAAGAAATCCGGGTCTTCCGCCTGCATGCGCTCGGACCAGGCCTTGTTGTTGTCGAACAGATGATCGACCGAGGTGTTGTTCATGGAAATCCCGTCGCACTGAGTCTGGTTCTCGATACGGTGATTATGGGTTACGGCATCCCTGCTTGTCAGCAGGATTGTTGCGCCGCAACATACCTGCTGCGCCTCGATGGACGGGGACGGCGCGCAGTCGCCCGCGGTGAGGATGCTTCCGCTGCGCGGGCCCGAGGGCGATGGGCGCGTGGCAGGCGGAGGCGCGGAACCCGCCCTGCTCACCAGACGCCGAGCTCGGTGAGCTGGTGGGTGGCGGCCTCGGCCCAGCCGCGGTTCGCTGCCGGGCTGGCCGGGCTCGGATGCAGCACGCGGCCGAAACGGATGGTCTGCACCGCCGCCGTACCGCTCAGGGCGTCGGCAGCGCGCTTTTCCGCCCACGCGCCGATGCCGATCACCCATTCCGGTTGCAAGGCTTGCACCACCGTGCGCAGATGGGCGTCGCAGGCCGCCAGCAGTGGGCGCTGCTCGGCCAGCGGCAGTTTGTCCGGCGTGAGATTGCGGCCGTCCTCGAAGAAGGCGAGCGGACAGTAGTTCGAGACGAAGTGCTCGGCGAAGAAGGCTGCGGGCGTGCCGAAGCGGTCGCGGAACAGGCCCCACAGCCGCTGCCCGCTCACCTCCGCCCGGCGGCAGGCGAAGCCCTCCACCGGGCGCCTGGGGTTTGGTCGCGCCGGCTGGCCGACCGGCCCGGCGAGGCCCAGCCAGTCGCGGGCGGCGGCGATCTCGCCGAACGGCACGCCGATCTGTGCCATGCCGAAGGGGCCGGGGTTCATGCCGAAGAACACCACGCGCTTGCGCCCCTCGCCGTAGCGGCGCAGGTAGTGCTCGTGGATATCCCACGCGTAGTCGAGCGGGTTGTAGACGTGGGTGACGGGTGGCGCGAAGCGCAGGCCGTCCACCGCGGCGCTGAGTTCGCGGGCGGCGGCGATCAGGGTGGCGGCAGTCATCATTGCGAGGGTTTCAGAACAGGAACTTGAACAGGGACAGCGCAGCCATGCCGGTGGCGATCGTGGCGAGCACGCTGCGTGTGCGCCAGGCCACCAGCGCGGCGACCAGCGCCGCCCAGGGCTTGGGTGCGCCGAGATCGATCGAGAGCGTGCCCCCGTGCACGAACAACGCGCTGGCGGTGAGCGCGGCAAAGCTCGCCGGGGCGATGTGGCGGCACAGCGCGTGCAGCCAGGCCGGCAGACTGCGGCTGGCGAAGAGGCCGATCATCGCGTAGCGGTACAGGAAGGTGATCACGCCCACCGCCACCAGCAGCACGATCAACGCGCCGGTGCTCATCGAGCGCCCTCCCCGCGCCTGGTCGCCCACACGCCGGCCAGCAGTCCCAGCAGGATCGCCGCCACCAGGCCGAGCCTGTAGGGCAGCGTCGCGAAGGCCAGCGCTCCCAGCGCGGCCGCCAGCGCCGCCGCCTGCCCGGCGCGCTCGCGCAGCAGCAATGTCAGCAGCGCGATGAAGGTCAGCGGCACGGCGAAATCGATGTCCCACTCGGGCGGAACGGTGGCGCCGAACAGCAGGCCCGCCGCGGTGGAGAGCTGCCAGGTGGCCCACAGCGTGAGGCCGCAGCCGAGGAAGTACCAGTGGCGCAGGTCGACCCCAGGCACGGTGTCGGCGGCAGCGGCGGCTTGGTCCTTGCCGGGTGAGGCGGTCTGGTAGCGCAGGATCGCCACCGCGTAAGCCTCGTCGGTCAGCAGGTAGGCCAGCAGCAGACGCCAGCGCCGCGGCAGGTGGCGCACATAATCGGCCACCGAGGCGCTGTACAGCACATGACGCAGGTTCAGCAGCGCGGCGGTGAGCCCGATGGGCAACGCGCCGGCCGCCGAGGTCAACATCTGCACGATCACCAGTTGTGCCGCGCCGGCGAACACCACCGCCGACGCGAGCTGCGCCAGCCAGGCCGGCATGCCGGCGGCCAGCGCGCCGATGCCGTACAGCATGCCGAAGGGCACCACGCCCAGTTGCAGCGGTGCCTCGTCGCGGCAACCGGCGAGGAATTCGCGCACGCGTGCGCGGCGCGCCGGGGCGGTGATGGTCGTCAATCGTCCGCTCCTGCCGCCACCTGCGGCCGGCCCAGGCGGCCAAGCGCATCGCGCAGCCACCACACCATGACCACGCCGGGCACTGCGACGACGATGGAAAAGATGAAGAAGGCCGGCCAGCCGATGCTCTGCGACAGCACGCCGGACAGCGGGCTGACGTAGATGCGCCCCACCGCGGCGAAGGCCGACAGCATTGCGTAGTGGGTGGCGGTGAAGCGCTGGTTGCACAGCCCCATCAGCAGCGCGACGAAGGCCACCGTGCCCATGCCGCCGCTGATGTTCTCGCCGGCGATCACCGCCAGCAGCAGCCAGTCGAGCGCTGCCGGCGCGGCGATGGCCACGATGCCCCAGTCGAACGCGGGCACCATCACCTCGCCCCAGGCGCCCTTGCCCAACTGCGCCAGCAGGTAGAAGCCGAAGTTCGACACCAGTTGCAGCACGCCGAACAGCAGCAGCGAGCGGTACAGCGCCAGCCGCGTCATGATCAGGCCGCCGACGAAGGCGCCGAGGATCGTCAGCCAGATGCCGATGACCTTGTTGGCGATGCCGACCTCTTCCTGCGCGAAACCCATGCCCTTGATCAGGAAGGGCGTGGTCAGGCTGCCGGCGAAGGCGTCGCCGAGCTTGTACAGGATGATCAGCGCGAGGAAGGCGGCGGCGCCCTGCTGTGCGAAGTAGCTCGACAACGAGCGGTTCAGCGTCTCGAAGCCGGCGCGGCGCGCCGCCCAGCCGGCGAGCGGCAGCGCCAGCGCGATCTCGGCGAGCACGAACAGCAACTGCACCCACTTGTTGGCGTCGTCCGGATCGAGGCCGAGCAGGATCAGCGCCTGGCGCGCGGTCCAGTAACCGGTGGCGACGCCAGCCAGCATCGCGGCAAAACCGACCAGCTCGCGCCTGGGGTCGGAATCCAGCGGCTTCAACGCGGCCGACACGCGTGGCAGGGCCAGCAGCGACACGAGGCCGCAGGCCAGCATGATCAGCGCCATGGTTTCGTACACCCGCGGCCACGATGCCCACTGCCCGGCCCAGATCAGCGCGATGCCGCCGGACAGGATCATCGCCAGGCGATAGGCGAAGACATGCACCGACGCACCCAGGCCGCGTTCTTCCTCGGGCAGCAGGTCGGTGCGGTAGGCGTCGACGACCACGTCCTGCGAGGCCGACAGGAAGGCGACCAGCACCGCCGCGGCGGCGAACAGCCCCGGCGTGGTGCTGGGCGACAGGCTGGCCATCCACCACAGCAGCACGGCCAGGGCGAGCTGGGTCAGCGCCAGCCAGCCGCGGCGGCGGCCGAGCAGCGGCGGCTCGAAACGGTCCATCAGCGGTGCCCACAGGAACTTGAAGGTGTAGGGCACGCCCACCAGGCCGAAGAAGCCGATGGTGGCGAGGTCGACGCCGTCGACGGTCAGCCAGGCCTGCATCGCCTGACCGGTCAACGCCAGTGGCAGGCCGGATGCGAAGCCGAGCAACAGGATGGCCCCCAGCCGCCAGCCGCGGCCGAGCGCGTGCGCCGTCATGAGCGGCCCCCGCCGGGCAGGGACGGCACGCGCGAACGGGAAGCGGGAATGGATCTCGCGGGCGATGCGGCGATCGCCCGGCGGTGGCGCGCGGTGCGGAAGGGCACGGACAGGTTCGGGGTCGAGGACAAGGCGCGATTATCACAGATTGACCGCTGCGCTGCGGCGCACGATGGTTTCCGCATGGCGATTGCCGGACAGGTGTCGGACGGCATCGGGCGTCGGCGACGCGGCGGGTTTGCATCAGGGATGCGCGGAGCGGCAGAGCCCTGCCCGAGCCCCCGGCGCCGTGACGTCGCGCAGCGGGTCGGACGCAGCGGTCCGACGGAACGCGTTTGCCGCCGTCAGGCCGTGTGCGGACGTACATGCGCGTGCCTGGGCGGCAGCACCCTCGACGCCGGCGGTGACGCGCCGTATACACATTTCGATACGTTGCTTGCCTCCCTGCCCCAGTCCGCCAACAATGTGCCATCGACCGCATCGGGTCTCACGCAGGAGCAGTGCCATGCCTTATCAAGTGATCGTGTCCTTCGGTGCCGACCGCGAATACGAGTTCGCCGTGCACGATGCCGACGTGGCCGGCCTCACCAAGGATCAGGCGCGCGCCTGGCTGGCGCAGGAGTTCGACGTGCTCGAATGCACGCCGTCGAATCCCATGGGCAAGGTGCTGGTGCTCGACATGATCCTCAATGTCGCCAAGTACGGCGGCGAGTCGCGCTTCCAGCAGGCGGCAGACTGGGCGAAGCAGTTCGCGCGCGTGACGGCCGCCGCGCTCGACCGCCCGGCGATCCGTGTCGACGTGAAGGGTTTCGTCGTCGGCTGAGTGTGTCCCGCGCCGCGCTCAGGCGCAGGCCGGCCGCCGCGCAGCTTTCTTCCCCGGCCGCCGTTGAGCACCCGGCGCTCAGTTCATGTCAGCCGATGCGGCCGAGCCGGTAAACCGCCACGCTGGCGAGGAAGTTCGGCTCGTCCAGCACCAGCTTGCCCTCGTCGAAGGCGAGCCGCTCATGCACCGCGATACCGTTCATCTCGCACAGCGCGTCGAAGTCGGCGATGGTGAAGAAGCGCACGTTGGGCGTGTTGTACCACTGGTGCGGGAGGCTCTCCGACACCGGCATGCGGCCGTTGAGGATGCTCTGGCGATGACGCCAGTAGCCGAAGTTGGGAAAGCTCACCACCGCTTCGCGGCCGACGCGCAGCATCTCGGCGAGGATCCCCTGGGTGTTCTGCATCGCCTGCAGCGACAGGCTCATGATGACGTGGTCGAAGAAACCGTTCTCGATGCCGGTGAGGCCCTTCTCCATGTCCATCTGGATCACGTTGATGCCGCCGCGGATGCAGCTCACCAGCTTGTCGGGATCGTTCTCGACGCCGTAGCCCTGTACCTGTCGCACCTGCATCAGATGCCGCAGCAGGCTGCCGTCACCGCAGCCGAGGTCGAGCACCTTCTCGCCGGGTTCGATCCACTGCGTAATCACTTCATAGTCGTAACGGTAAGCGGTCATGTCAAACCCCGATGCGATCGAACCAGGCGCCGAGCAGTGCGTGGTAGCGCGCATCGTCGAGCAGGAAGGAATCGTGGCCGGCCACGCTGTCGATTTCCGCGTAGCTGACGTTGCGCCGGTTGTGCAGCAACGCATAGACGATCTCGCGCGAGCGCTCGGGCGCGAAGCGCCAGTCGGTGCTGAACGACACCACCAGGAAATCGGCGCTGGCGCGCGCCAGTGCCGCGTTCAGGTTGCCGCCGTGCTCGAAGGCGGGATCGAAGTAGTCCAGCGTCTTGGTCGTCAGCAGGTAGGTGTTGGCGTCGAAGAAGCCGGCGAATTTCTCGCCCTGGTAGCGCAGGTAGGACTCGATCTCGAACTCGACGTCGTAGCTGTACACCGCCTTGCCGTGGCGCAGGCTGCGACCGAACTTCTCGGCCATCGCATCGTCGGACAGGTAGGTGATGTGGCCGATCATGCGCGCCAGGCGCAGGCCACGCTCGGGTACCACGCCGTGATCGTAGTAATGGCCGCCGTGGAAGTCCGGATCGGTCAGGATGGCCTGGCGCGCCACCTCGTTGAAGGCGATGTTCTGCGCGGTGAGCTTGGGCGCCGAGGCGATCACCGCGGCGTGGCCGACGCGCTCCGGGTACTGCAGCGTCCACGACAGCGCCTGCATGCCGCCCAGACTGCCGCCGATCACCGCGGCGAAGCGTTCGATGCCGAGGCGGTCGGCGAGCCGCGCCTGCGCATGCACCCAGTCCTCGACGGTGACGAAGGGGAAGTCCGCCCCCCACAGCTTGCCGGTGGCCGGATTCACCGTGTTGGGGCCGGACGAGCCGTAGCAACTGCCGAGGTTATTGACGCCGATGACGAAGAACTTGCGCGTGTCGAGCGGCTTGCCCGGCCCGACCAGGTTGTCCCACCAGCCGGTGCTGCCTGGCTGGCCGGCATAGGCGCCGGCGACGTGGTGCGAGCCCGACAGCGCGTGGCACACCAGCACCGCGTTGCTGCGTGCGGCGTTCAGCGTGCCGTAGGTTTCATACACCAGCTCGTAGTCGTTCAGCGTGCCGCTGCTGCGCAGTGGCAGTGGGTCGGTGAAGCGCGCCTTCTGCGGCACGACGATGCCGACGGATTGTGGTTGGATCATGGTCGTCGTCTGAAAACAAGAAACCCAGCCGGCTACAAACGCGGACTGGGTTGCCCTCGCTTTAGCCGGATTTATTGAGCGCCCGCAAGCTGTCGGTTCAAATCGGCGCTATCAGGCGAAAGTAGCCTCCCCTCCGGGAAAAGTCAAACCAGCGGCGTGATAAGATTTTCTTTCGTCACTCCGTCCCGGACGCCTTTCGTCACCATGATCCAGGTCACCCTCAACGGCCAGCGCGAAGCGCTGCAACCCGATCTTACCGTGCTCGCCCTGCTCGAGGCCCGCGGCCTCGCCGGCAAGCGGCTGGCGGTGGAGCGCAACGGCGAGATCGTGCCCAAGGCACGGCACGCCGAGGTGAAACTCGCCGATGGCGACAGCCTCGAGATCGTCGTCGCGGTCGGCGGCGGTTGAATCCGGGTTTCCTTCCCTTCAAGGGGGAGGAGTATCCAGCCACCCGGCGGACAGCGCGGCCATCCGGCCTTCACTCCACACTCTGCATCCAGGTCCCTACCATGAACGACCCCCTGGTCATCGCCGGCAAGTCCTACACTTCGCGACTGCTCGTCGGCACTGGCAAGTACAAGGATTTCGCCGAAACGCGCGCGGCGATCGACGCCAGCGGCGCCGAGATCGTCACCGTCGCCATCCGCCGCACCAACATCGGCCAGAACCCGGGCGAGCCCAACCTGCTCGAGGTGCTGCCACCGGAGAAGTTCACCATCCTGCCCAACACCGCCGGCTGCTACACCGCCGACGACGCGGTGCGCACGTTGCGCCTGGCGCGCGAGCTGCTCGATGGCCACGCGCTGGTGAAGCTCGAGGTGCTGGGCGATCCGAAGTCGCTGTTCCCCAACATGCCCGAAACGCTGAAGGCCGCGGAAACTTTGGTGAAGGACGGTTTCGACGTCATGGTCTACTGCGCCGATGACCCCATCCAGGCGAAGATGCTGGAAGAGATCGGCTGCGTCGCGGTGATGCCGCTGGCTTCGTTGATCGGCTCCGGCATGGGCATCCTCAACCCGTGGAATCTGCGCCTGATCATAGACAACGCCAGGGTGCCGGTGCTGGTCGATGCCGGCGTGGGCACGGCATCGGACGCCGCCATCGCGATGGAGCTGGGCTGCGACGGCGTGCTGATGAACACCGCGATCGCCGCCGCCGGCCGGCCGGTGCTGATGGCGGGCGCGATGAAGAAGGCGGTCGAGGCCGGCCGCGAGGCCTATCTCGCCGGCCGCATGCCGCGCAAGTTCTACTCCGCCGACCCGAGCTCGCCGACACAGGGGCTGATCGGTTCATGAGCGAAGTGCGCAACGAGGGCAGCGCGGCCGTACCGTCGGCTCAGCAGCCGGTGGCCGGCGTGGAGATCATCGGCCGCGACAGTCCCGAGCATCGCTTCTCCAGCCGCAGCATCCGCAGCTTCGTGCTGCGCCAGGGCCGCATGTCGGAGGCGCAGCAGCGCCATCTCGACGACACGTTGCCGAAGATCGGCATCGACTACCGCGTGGCGCCGCTCGACCTCGACGCGGCATTCGGCCGCGAGGCGCCGAAGATCCTCGAGATCGGCTTCGGCATGGGCGAGACCACGGCGAGGATCGCCGCGGCGATGCCCGACCACGACTTCCTCGGCATCGAGGTGCATACGCCCGGCGTCGGTGCGCTGTGCAAGCTGATCGCCGAAGGCGGGCTCACCAACCTGCGCATCATTCAGCACGACGCGGTGGAGGTGATGCGCGACATGATCGCCGACGGCGCGCTCGCCGGTGTGCACATCTTCTTCCCCGACCCGTGGCGCAAGAAGCGCCACTTCAAGCGGCGCATCATCCAGCCCGATTTCATCGCGCTGGTGGCGCGCAAGCTCGCCCCCGGCGGCTACCTGCACTGCGCCACCGACTGGGAAGACTATGCGGACTGGATGCTGCAGGTGATCTCCGCGGAACCTGCGCTGGACAACACCGCCGCCGGCTTCGCGCCGCGGCCGGCCTACCGGCCGTTGACCAAGTTCGAGAATCGCGGCCTGAAACTGGGCCATGGCGTGTGGGACCTGGTGTTCCGTCGCCGCGCGGACTGACGGGGGGCGTGGCTTGATCCGGGGACTGTTCCGCTTTCTGCTTGGGGTATTGCGCTTCATCGGCCGGGCGATCGATTTCGTCGCGCGCGCGGTGTTCTACCTGTTCGTCGCGCTGACGCTCGGGATCCTGGTGGCACTCTTCCTGCAGCCGGCGCCGCAGGTGCCGCAGGGTGCGGCGCTGGTGCTGCGCCCGGCCGGCACCCTCGTCGAGCAGGCGGTGTTCGACGAGCCCCTGGCGCTGCTGCGTGCCGGCGGCGTGCCGACCGGCCGGGTGGTGCTCGCCGAACAGCTCGAGGCGATCCGCGCCGCACGCAGCGACGATCGCATCGCCGCACTGGTGATCGAGACCGACCGCCTGCAGGGCGCAGGCCTGTCGAAGCTGGCCGAGCTGCGCGAGGCAGTCGCCGACTTCAAATCCTCGGGCAAGCCCGTGCTGGCACGGGGCGACCGCTACGATCAGGCGCAGTACTACCTCGCCTCGGTGGCCGACGAGGTGCATCTGTCGCCCGACGGCTTCGTTCTGATGCGCGGCCTGGCGCGCTATGGCATGTATTTCAAGGATGCGCTCGACAAGCTCGGCGTGCGGATGCATGTGTTCCGCGTCGGCGAATACAAGTCCTTCGCCGAACCCTTCACCCGCAACGACATGTCCGATGAGGATCGCGCCGCCTCGCGCGACCTGATCGAGGGACTATGGACGCTGTTCCGCGACGACGTCGTTGCCAGCCGCAAGCTGGCCGACGGCGCGCTCGATGCCTACGTCGGCGGCTATCGCGACGCGCTCGCGGCGACGGGCGGCGATGCCGCGCAGGCAGCGGTCAATGCCCGCCTGGTCGACCGCCTCAGCACGCGCGACCAGTGGCGCGCGCGTCTCATGGAACGCGTCGGCCATGACGCCGAGGGTGAGGATTTCCGCCGTGTCGAGCTCGATGCCTACCTCGAAGCGCTGCGCCGGGCGCGGCCGGCGGCGGGCGAGCGCGTCGCGGTGATCGTCGCCCAGGGCACCATCATCGACGGCGAGGAACCGGCCGGCGTGGTCGCCGGCGACACCTATGCGCGGCTGATTCGCGAAGCGCGCGAGGACGAGTCGGTGAAGGCCGTGCTGCTGCGCATCGACAGCCCGGGCGGCAGCGCCTTCGCCTCCGAGCTGATCCGGCGCGAACTGGAGCTGACGCGCCAGGCGGGCAAGCCGGTGGTGGCGTCGATGAGTTCGGTCGCCGCGTCCGGAGGTTACTGGATCGCGACCGGTGCCGACGAGATCTGGGCGTCGCCGGCCACCCTCACGGGTTCGATCGGCATCTTCGCCCTGTTCCCCGAGATCACCGAACCACTGAAGCGCCTGGGCATCAGCGTCGACGGCGTCGCCACGTCGCCGCTCGCCGCCGCCTTCGATCCGCGCCGTCCGCTCGAGCCGGCGGCGGCCGAGGCGATGCAGTTCGGCATCGAGCACGGCTACCGTCGCTTCATCGAAACGGTGGCGCAGGCGCGGCGCATGACGGCGGCGGAGGTCGACAAGGTCGCGCGCGGGCGCGTATGGACCGGCCAGGCGGCAGCCGGGCTGGGGCTGGTCGACCGGATCGGCGGCCTGGATGCGGCGCTGGCCGCGACCGCGCGCCGCGCCGGGCTCACGCACTACGACGTGGTGTGGCCGGAGGCGATCGAGTCGATCGAGCAGCGCCTGATGCGCCGCCTGATCGGCCTGGCCGGGACCGTGGGCCTGCTCGAAGCGAGCGGGCCGGCGACGGCCGCTCCGGTCGCCGCCGTGGTGGCGGATCTGCAGCGCGGCGTGCGCGAATTGATGCGGTGGAACGACCCGCGGCACCAGTACGTGCACTGCCTGTGCGAGGCACCCTGAGAATACGGGTGGATTGACCCAACTGTATGCCCACAGTGGGCATACAGTTGGGATTTTCTGCGAGAATCCCGAGCCTGGCTATGACCAAAGTCGAGTACCGGGCAATGCGGATCCCAGCAACGACGTCGCTCAACCTGCGCCTGTGGGCGGTGATCGCACTGGCCGTCGTACCCATCTTCGTGATGGTGCTGCTGGACTATCGCACACAGCGCGTGGAAACGGCGCGCGCGATCGAGGCCAACATGGCCGGCATGCTCGCGGCCACCGGCGAGGAGGAGGGCGTCGCGCAGCGGACGGTGCTCAACACCTTTCGCCTCATGGCCCAGTCGGACAACCTGCGCACGCTCGATGCGAGCGACTGTTCGGGCATCGCGCAACGCCTGCTGGGCACGCTGACCAACTTCCACAATCTCGGTGCAGCCCTGCCCGACGGACGAGTCTTCTGCAGCGGCAGCGCCACGCAGGCGGCGCCGGAGGTGGGCCAGCGCACATGGTTCCGTCATGCGCTGACGGCCGACGGGATCACCGCGGGTGACTACCTCGTCGGCGCGAACGGTGTTCCCACCGTGGAATTCGGCTATCCGCTGCGCAGCCACAGTGGCGAACTCCGCGCCGTCCTGTTCGCCTCGATCAGCCTCGACTGGTTCAGGCGCCTGGTGGCCGGATACCGCCTGCCCGAGGGCTGGGAGGCGCGCCTGATGACGACCGCCGGCCTCGTCCTGGCGCGCCATCCGGCGCCAGATGGGTGGAAGGGCGAGCAGACGCCGGCGCCGATGCTCGGCACCTTCCTGCGCATCGGGCAGGGGGAGACGCCATTCTCCGAGGCCGAGGGTTTCGACGGCCGCCGACGCCTGTACGGCGTCGTGCCGGTCAGCTTTGCGCGCGACGCCATCTTCGTGGTGATCGGTGCGCCGCTGGAAAGCTCGCTGTCGGCCGTCGATCGCGGCTTCTGGCAGCGCGTCGCGCTGCTGCTGACCATCACCCTGGTGTCGGCTGGGGTGGCGCGCTACTACATCCACGGCATCGTGGATTGCTGGGCCACCCGGATGCAGGAGGCCATCGGTCGCATCGCCGCCGGTCGGCTCGACACGCGCATCACGCAGCGCTCGCGTGTGCGCGAGCTCAATGCGGTGGAGGACGGCGTCAACCGCATGGCTGCGGACCTCGAACGACGCGATGTCGAACTGGCCGAGCGCGAGGACCAGTTGCGGCGCCTGTCGATGGCCATCGAGCAGAGCGCGGCGACGATCCTGATCACCGGCACCGACGGCCGCATCGAATACGTGAACGCCGCCGCCACCACCAACACGGGTTACGCGCGTGACGAACTGCTCGGCCGCAACCCGAGCCTGCTCAAGTCCGGCCGCACGCCCGCCACCACCTACCGCGACCTGTGGGCCACGCTGGGCCGCGGCGAGGTGTGGCGCGGCGAGTTTCACAACAGGCGCAAGGACGGCAGCGCCTTCATCGAGTCGGCCACGATCGCGCCGGTAAAGCGGGCCGACGGCGTGGTCAC
Source organism: Betaproteobacteria bacterium (assembly GCA_004295105.1). Lineage (GTDB taxonomy): Bacteria > Pseudomonadota > Gammaproteobacteria > Burkholderiales > Rhodocyclaceae > Thauera. The sequence continues at coordinate 25,869 of SHNC01000182.1, forward strand.
GCACTACGTGGCAGTGAAGGAGGACATCACGCTGCGCCGGCGCTCGGAGGAACTCCTGCACCGGCTCGCCTATTACGATCCGCTCACTGAGCTGCCCAATCGCGTGATGCTGCGCGACCGCCTGCAGCATGCCCTGCTGGCAAGTGCCCAATCGGGCGACTATGCGATGCTGCTGCTGCTCGACGTCGACCGCTTCAAGCAGCTCAACGACACCCAGGGCCACGCCGCCGGCGACCGGCTGCTGAAGGAAATCGCGCGTCGTCTGCGTTATGTGCTGCACGACGAGGACACCATTTCCCGTCATGGCGACGACGACTTCGCGGTGATCGTCGAGCGCCTCGGCGGCAAGGTGGGCGAGGCGCTGGTACGCGCCGAGGCGCTGGCCAAGCAGATTCACCACGCCCTCAACGTCCCCTATGAACTGGACGACGGCGGCCGGCGCTACTACGCGACGCACAGCATCGGCGTGACGCTGTTCCAGGGCCGGCAGTGGTCCGGGGAGAACCTGCTGAAACAGGTCGAGGTCGCGCTCTACATGGCCAAGAACGAGGGCCGCAACGCGATCCGCTTCTTCAGTCCGAAGATGCAGGCGATGGTCGACGCCCACGCCACCCTCGAGGCGGGGCTGCGCGACGCCCTGGCGAGCCGCGCCTTCCAGCTCTTCTACCAGCCGCAGGTGGACCCGCAGGGCCGGGTGGTGGGGGCCGAGGCCCTGATCCGCTGGTTCGGCGAGGACGGCAGGCCGGTGTCGCCGGCGGAGTTCATTCCGGTGGCCGAGGATACCGGTCTCATCGTGCCGATCGGGCAGTGGGTGCTGGAAACCGCCTGCGTGCAGCTCGCGGCGTGGCAAGTGCTCGCGCCGGACTTCACGCTGGCGGTCAACGTCAGTCCGCGGCAGTTCCACCAGCCCGACTTCGTCGCTCAGGTGATCGCCAGCATCAGGGAGAGCGGCATCGATCCAGGCGGTCTCAAGCTCGAGCTGACCGAGAGCGTGATCCTGGGCGATCTCGACGAGACCATCGCGAGGATGGAACAGTTGCGCGAGCTGGGCCTGCGCTTTTCGCTCGACGACTTCGGCACCGGCTATTCCTCGCTGTCCTACCTGAAGCGTCTGCCGTTCGACGAGCTGAAGATCGACCAGTCCTTCGTGTGGGACATGTTGAGCGACGCCAGCAGCGAGACCATCGTGCGCGCCATCCTCGGCATGAGCGCCTCGCTCGGCCTCGAGGTGCTCGCCGAGGGCGTCGAGACCGAGGCGCAGCGCGACTTCCTGTGCGCGCAGGGCTGCCGGCGCTTCCAGGGTTACCTGTTTGCGCGGCCGCTGCCGGTGGCACAGTGGTCCGCGAACCCCTGCGTGCTGCCTTCGGCCACGGCGAGCTGAGCGCTCGGCGCCGACCGCCGCGTGTCCAGGGCACGACCTCCATCGCGGCGGGCAGGACGGCGCGCCGCGTCAGTCCTTCAGGAAGATCTGCAGCAGATCGTTGAGGAAGCGCCGCCCGTGCTCAGTGGTGCGGATGTCGTCGTCACCGGGTTCGAGCAGGCCGCGCGCGCGCGCCGTGCGCAGTTCGTCCGCGATTGCGGCGAGCGGGATGCCGGTGCGCGACGCGAACAACTGCGCGGGGACCCCGCCCGTCAGCCGCAGCGCGTTCATCATGAATTCGAACGGCAGCTCGGTCATGCCGACGTCGCGCGCTTCCTGCACGAAATCGCCGCGCGCCGCGCCCTCGAGGTAGCGTGTCGGGTGCTTGTGCCGCATCTCGCGGCGGATGCCTGCGTGGCTCGACAGCTTTCCGTGCGCGCCGGGGCCGATACCGAGGTAGTCGCCGAAGGTCCAGTAGGTCAGGTTGTGCACGCACTGCTGGGCGGGGCGGGCGAAGGCGGAGGTCTCGTAGTGGTCGAAGCCGGCGTGCGCCAGCGTGTCCTCGATCGCCTGCTGCATGTCGGCAGCCGTGTCGTCGTCGGGCAAAGGCGGCGGGCGGTGGGCGAAGGGGGTGTTGGGCTCCAGCGTCAGGTGGTAGCAGGACAGATGGCCGACGCCGAAGCCCAGTGCGGTGCGCAGGTCGGTCAATGCCATCGCTGGCGTCTGTTCCGGCAACGCGTACATCAGGTCGAGGTTTACCCGCTCGAAATGCGTCTGCGCGATGTCGATCGCGCGCCGCGCCTCGTCGCCGCCATGGATGCGGCCGATGCGCGTCAGCATGCCGTCGTCGAAGCTCTGGATGCCCAGTGACAGCCGATTCACTCCGGCGGCACGGTAGTCGCGAAAGCGCGCGGCTTCGACCGTGCCGGGGTTGGCCTCGAGCGTGATCTCGGCCAGCGGGTCGAGCGGCAGCAGCATGCGGATGGCGGTCAGCAGGCGGTCCAGGCCTGTGGCCGACATCAGGCTGGGCGTGCCGCCGCCGAAGAAGATGCTATGCACCCGCCGCCCCCACACCTGCGGCAGCGCCGCCTGCAGGTCGGCGATCACCGCGTCGATCCAGGCGGCCTCCGGGATGGCGGCTTCGCCGCGTGGGGCGTGCGAATTGAAGTCGCAGTACGGGCATTTGCGCACGCACCATGGAAAATGCACGTAGAGCGACAACGGCGGTGGCGCGCTGAGTCGTGGACGTTCGGGCAGTGGAACGGGTCGTTGCAGCGGCGACGCGGGCTGCAGCGTGATGATGCGGCGTTCGCTCATCGGACCGGTCGTCTCACAGCGAATGGCGCTGCAGCCGGTCGAGCAGATGGCGCATCGCGGCGCCACGATGGCTGAGGCGGTTCTTCAGCTTGGCATCGAGTTCGGCCGCCGTCTGCTCCAGCTCGGGCAGCCAGAACAGCGGGTCGTAGCCGAAGCCGCCCTCGCCGCGCGGCGTCTCGAGAATGGTGCCGTGCCACTCGCCGTCGGCGATCAGCGGGCGCGGATCCTCGGCGTGCCGCACCAGTACCACGCTCGAGTAGAAATAGGCGCGGCGGTCGCTCACGCCCGCCAGCTTCTCCAGCAGCAGCGCGTTATTGCGCGCATCCGACTTCGGCTCGCCGGCGAAGCGTGCCGACTGTACGCCGGGTGCGCCGCCCAGCGCGTCCACGCACAGGCCGGAATCGTCGGCCACCGCCGGCAGGCCGGTCGCGGCGGCGGCGTGGCGCGCCTTGGCGAGCGCGTTCTCGACGAAGGTGAGATGGGGCTCGTCGGCCTCGCCGACGCCGAGGGCGGACTGCGCAATCACCTCGATGCCGAGCGGCGCCAGCAGGGCCTGCATCTCGGCGGCCTTCTTGGCGTTGTTGCTGGCGAGGACGAGTCGTTTGCTCATGGTTCAAGCTCCGGAAATGGCGCGGCGCTGCAGTTCGTCGAGGCGGCGGATGCCGCGCTCGGCCAGGTCCAGCAGCGCGTTCAGTTCGGCGCGCGAGAAGGCGGCGCCTTCGGCGGTGCCCTGGATCTCGATCAGGCCGCCGCGGCCGGTCATCACCACGTTCATGTCGGTGTCGCAGTCGGAATCCTCGGCGTAGTCGAGGTCCAGCACCGGCACGCCCTGATGGATGCCCACCGACACCGCGGCGACGAAATCGGTCATCGGACTGGTTTGGAGCCTGCCGTCGGCGACGAGTTTCTGCAGCGCGTCGTGTACCGCCACGCAGGCCCCGGTGATGGCTGCGGTGCGGGTGCCGCCGTCGGCCTGCAGCACGTCGCAGTCGATGACGATCTGGCGCTCGCCCAGCGCGGCGAGGTCGACCACCGCGCGCAGGCTGCGACCGATCAGGCGCTGGATCTCCTGCGTGCGCCCGCTCTGCTTGCCTTTGGCGGCCTCGCGCGCGCTGCGCGTGTGGGTGGCGCGCGGCAGCATGCCGTATTCGGCGGTGAGCCAGCCCTGGCCCTTGCCACGCAGGAAGCCGGGCACGCTGTCCTCGACACTGGCGGTGCACAGCACGCGGGTGTCGCCGAATTCCACCAGCACCGAGCCTTCGGCGTGACGGGTGTAGCCGCGGGTGAGGCGGACGGGGCGGAGTTCACCGGGCTGGCGCTGGCTGGGTCGCATGGGTTTCCTATTTGTCGAACTTGTTGATGGCGGCGTTGATTTCGGAGATGGCGCGCTCGATCTCTTCGTCGGTGAGATCGGTGGCCGTGCCCGTTCCAGCGATCGTGGTCGGGGTGGCGGGGCGTCCGCGCTCGAACACGTCGATGCGGGTGGTGTACTCGTCGAGCGCCATCGTGCGGGTGGAGATCGTGTCGATACCCGGCGGCGCGGATTCGTCCTGCCAGCACATCGCGATCAGCGACAGGTTGTCCGCGGTGGCACCGGCGTCGATCTCGGCGCGATCGAGCAACTTTGGCACTCCCTGCATGACCGGCTGGCCGGCCAGGCCGAAGAGCAGCGCATCGTCGCCGAGCGGCACCCACACGCCGTCGCTGCACAGCGCGATGACGTCGCCGTTCTGCAGCGGGGTGCCGCGCGAGAAGTCGATCTGCGGCGGCTGCGTGCCGCCCAGGCAGGAATAGATGCGGTTGCGCCCCGGATGCGTGGCGGCGTCGCGCGCCTCGAGCAGGCCCTGGTCCATCATGAGCTGCACACGCGAGTGGTCGCGTGTCTGCATGTGGATCTGGCCCTGGCGCAGCAGGTAGAGGCGCGAATCGCCGGCGTGGGCCCACCACGCCACGCCGTCCTGCACCACGCAGGCCACGATGGTGGTGCGCGGCGAGTCGGCCAGGTTGTGGTCGAAGCTGTAGTCGAGGATGGCGTGGTGGGCATTGGTCAGCGCGCGCGACAGGAACAGCGCCGGTTCGAGCAGCGCCGGCCTGGCGTCGCGCTGGAATGCCTGCGTGATCGCCTTCGCCGCCAACTGGGCGGCGATCTCGCCGTTCTGGTGTCCGCCCATGCCGTCGGCCACCAGCATCAGCAGCGCGTCGCGTGAATAGCAGTAGGCGATGCGATCCTGGTTGGTGCGGCGCTGGCCGATGCGGCTTTCCTGATAGATGGTGAAACGCATGGTTCTGCCTCAGCTTCGGCCGATGAAGGACTTGAGACGGGCACCGAGGTCGGTGAACCACGATGCCGGCGCGGGGCCGCCGGCATTCTGCTGCATCAATGCCTTCTGCAGTGCGTAGACACTCTGCGGGCGCTCCAGTGCATCAAGGCGCAGACACCAATCCACCAGCCCGAGGAGCTGGTTCGAGTAGTGCCCGGCGTGTGTCCGGGTTAACGGCTGCAGCGCGTCGCGCTTGACCCGTTCGTCGGCGCGTGGCGGCGCGCTGCCGACGATGCAGGCGTGCAGGCTGGCGCCGACGCTGTAGATGTCGCTCCACGGCCCCAGGCCGTTGCGGCCCTCGTATTGCTCGGGCGAGGCGAACCCGGGCGTGTACATCGGCTTCAGGATGGGCTGGTCGGTCATCAGCGTCTGGCGCGCGGCGCCGAAGTCCAGCAGCACCGGCGTGCCGTCCTTGCGCAGGTAGATGTTGGAGGGCTTGATGTCCAGATGCAGCAGCTTGTGCGCGTGCACTTCGCGCAGACCGTTGAGCATGCGCGCGAACACCGCTCGGATGAAGCCCTCGCGCAATTCGCCGCGATGCTTCTGGATGTATTCGTGCAAGGTTCGACCCCGCTCGAACTGCATCACCATATAGACGGTGCCGTTGGCGCGGAAGAAGTTCAGCACCCTGACGACGTTGGGATGCATCAGCTTGGCAAGCGCCCGCCCCTCCTCGAAAAAGCACTTCATGCCGTAGCGGAATGCGGGCAGGTGCTGCTCGGACACCTGCGGCTCGACCGCGCCTTCCGCGCGCAGCGCGAGCGAATTCGGCAGGTATTCCTTCAGCGCGACCGGCGTGCCGTCCTCGTCGAGCGCCAGATAGACGATGGAAAAGCCGCCGACCGACAACTGCCGCTCGATCCGGTAGCGATCGAGCTGGTAACCCTGAGGCAGCGCGCAGTTTGCTTGAGGCGGCATCTTCGGCGGGGATAAGATTCGGCTTTCCGCCGCAATTCCTGACTGGATCCTGCAGTTTAATCGATAGCAGCGCGATCGCTGCAGCGTCCCGGAGACTTCCATGGTTCACAGCATGACCGGGTTCGCGGTGCAGAACCGCGACCTCGGTGCCGTCACGCTTCATCTTGAGCTGCGCAGCGTCAATTCGCGCTATCTCGACCTGTCCTTCCGCATCGTCGACGACCTGCGCCAGGCCGAGCCGGCGCTGCGCGAGCGCATCAGCGCGCGCCTGACGCGCGGCAAGGTCGAATGCCGCCTCAACCTGCAGGTCAACGACGCCGCGCCGCGCAGCCTGGCGATCAACAACGCGCTGATCGCGCAGTTGGCCGAAGCGCAGGCCGCGGTGCGCGAGCGCCTGCCCGATGCCAGGCCGCTGTCGGTGTCCGACGTGCTGCGCTGGCCCGGCATGCTGGCCGACGACAGCCTCGCCTTCGAGCAGATGCAGCCGGCGATCGCCGACCTGATCGACGCCGCGCTCGGCGAACTGGTCGCCACCCGCCGGCGCGAGGGCGACAAGCTGGCCGACATGATCCGCGAGCGCGTCGCGCGCATGCGCGAACTGGTCGCCACCGCCGCGCCACGCATGCCGCTGATCGTCGCCGAATACCAGGACAGGCTCGGCGCCCGGCTGCGCGAAGCGGTGGCCGCGCTCGATGAGGATCGCATCCGCCAGGAAGTCGCCCTCTACGCGCAGCGCATCGACGTTGCCGAGGAGCTGAGCCGGCTCACCACCCACCTCGACGAGGTCGAGCGCATCCTCAAGGCCGGCGGATCGGCGGGCAAGCGGCTGGACTTCCTGATGCAGGAACTCAACCGCGAGGCCAACACGCTGGCGTCGAAGTCCCCCGCCACCGACATCACCGGCATCGCCATGGAGATGAAGGTGCTGATCGAGCAGATGCGCGAGCAGGTACAGAACATCGAATGAGGACGCCGGACATGCCTGGAACCCTGTTCGTCGTCACTGCCCCCTCCGGCGCCGGCAAGACCACGCTGGTGCGTGGCCTGCTGCAACGCGATGCGCGCGTGCAACTGTCGATTTCCTACACCACGCGTCCGCCGCGCGCCGGCGAGCAGGATGGCCGCGAGTACCACTTCGTGGATGTCGCGAGCTTCCGTGCGCTGCGCGACCGCGGCGAGTTTCTGGAATGGGCCGAGGTGCACGGGAATTATTACGCCACTTCCAGGGTCTGGTTGAAGGAACAGGTGGCCGCGGGCCGCGACACGCTGCTCGAGATCGACTGGCAGGGGGCGCAGCAGGTGCGCAAGGCCTTCCCCGACGCGGTGGGCGTGTTCATCCTGCCACCCTCGCTGGAGGAGCTCGAAAAGCGCCTGCGCGGACGCAATACCGACAGTGACGACGTCATCAGCCGCCGCCTGCTGGCGGCACGGGGCGAGATGCGCCATGTGGCGGAGTTTGATTACGTTATAATTAACAACGAGTTGCAGGTTGCACTTGAAGATCTGGTGGCCGTCGTGCGTGCTTCAAGGCTGCGCTACGACACCCAGCACGTGCGTCACCCGCACTATTTCGACTTTCTCGAACAGGATTGAACATGGCCCGCATCACCGTCGAAGACTGCCTGAAAAGGATTCCGAACCGTTTCCAGCTCACGCTTGCCGCCACCTATCGGGCGCGCCAGTTGACCATCGGCAGTTCGCCGCAGATCGAGCTCGACCCGCACGACAAGGACAAGCCCACGGTCATCGCGCTGCGCGAGGTCGCCGCCGGCAAGGTCGGCCTCGAGATGCTCAACCGAGGACAGGCCTGAGCCTGCCTACGGGGGGTCCTCCATGTCCGACAGTGACGTGACCGTCCCCCCGCCGCCGGCCGCCGTGCCGGCATCCCCGGTACTCGCGCTCGATTTCGCGCGCCTCAAGGACAAGATCTCCGGCTACCTGAAGGCCGAGGACGTCGGCCGTGTCGAGGCCGCCTACCACTTCTCGGCCAATGCCCACGAGGGCCAGTTCCGCATCAGCGGCGACCCCTACATCTCGCATCCGGTGGCGGTCGCCTCCATCGTCGCCGACTGGCACCTCGACCCTCAGGCGCTGATCGCCGCGCTGCTGCACGACGTGATGGAGGACACCCACATCTCCAAGGCGGAGATCGCCGAGCGCTTCGGCAAGGTGTCGGCCGAGCTCGTCGACGGGCTGTCGAAGCTCGACAAGATCGAGTTCCGGTCGCAGGAGGAGGCGCAGGCGGAGAACTTCCGCAAGATGCTGCTGGCGATGGCCAGCGACCTGCGCGTGATCCTGATCAAGCTCGCCGACCGCATGCACAACATGCGCACGCTCGATGCCGTGCGACCGGCCAAGCGCCGCCGTATCGCCAGTGAGACGCTGGAAATCTACGCGCCGATCGCCAACCGTCTCGGCCTCAACGACCTGTATCGCGAGCTGCAGGAGCTGTCCTTCGAGCACAAGTACCCGCTGCGCTTCCGCGTGCTGTCGCGGGCGATCCGCGCCGCGCGCGGCAACCGGCGCGAAGTGGTGGGCAAGGTGCTCGCCGCCATCGAGGAGCGTCTGCCGCAGTGGGGCATCGAAGCCGAGGTGCAGGGGCGCGAGAAGCACCTGTACGGCATCTACCGCAAGATGGTCGAGAAGCACCTGTCGTTCTCGCAGGTGCTCGACATCTACGGCTTTCGCGTCATCGTCAAGGACGTGCCGAGCTGCTACCTGGCGCTCGGCGCGCTGCACTCGATGTACAAGCCGGTGCCGGGCAAGTTCAAGGACTACCTCGCCATTCCCAAGGCGAACGGCTACCAGAGCCTGCACACCACGCTCATCGGCCCGTTCGGCATGCCGGTCGAGGTGCAGATCCGCACGCGCGAGATGCACCACATCGCCGAGGCCGGCGTCGCCTCGCACTGGCTGTACAAGGAAGACGAGAAGACCCTCACCGAGCTGCAGCAGAAGACGCACAGTTGGCTGCAGTCGCTGCTCGAGCTGCAGTCGGCCTCCGGCGAGGCCACCGAATTCCTCGAACACGTCAAGATCGACCTCTTTCCGGGCGAGGTGTACGCCTTCTCGCCCAAGGGCAAGATCTTCTCGCTGCCCAAGGGCTCGACGCCGGTGGACTTCGCCTACGCGGTACACACCGACGTCGGCAACCGCTGTGTCGCCTGCCGCATCAACGGCGACCTGATGCCGCTGCGCAGCGAGCTGCACAACGGCGACCAGGTCGAGATCATCACCGCGGCGCATGCCAACCCGAACCCGGCCTGGCTGTCCTACGTGCGCACCGGCAAGGCGCGCGCGCAGATCCGCCATTTCATGAAGAGCGCGCAGCAGGATGAGTCCGTGGCCCTCGGCGAGCGCCTGCTGAACCAGGCGCTGCGGCCGCACGGCCTGACGCTCGGGCAGCTCTCGACCTTCGCCTGGGAGCGCTTCCTGCGCGACCGCGGCGTGCGCCACAAGAAAGACATCTTCGCCGACATCGGCCTGGGCAAGCGCCTGCCCGCCATCGTCGCGCGCCGCCTGTCGCAGGCGCAGGACATGGAGTCCGGCCGGCCCGACGTGGTCAAGCCCAAGCCTGCCGGCGCCATCACGATCCGCGGCTCGGAAGGCATTGCGGTGCAGCTCGCGCGCTGCTGCAGCCCGATTCCGGGCGACCCGATCATCGGCACGATCCGCAAGGGTCAGGGGCTGGAAGTACACCTGCACGACTGCCCGACCGTCGCCAAGTTGCGCGGCGACCGTGGGCGGTGGGTCGACGTCGAGTGGGAGCCGGGCAGCGAACGCCTGTTCGATGTGCGCATCCGCGTGCTGACGCACAACCAGCGCGGCGTGCTGGCCAAGGTGGCGAGTGCGATCTCCGAGGAAGACTGCAACATCCAGACGGTCAATATGGACAACGAGCAGGGTGAGTACACCGCGCTCAATCTCACGCTGCAGGTCCGCGACCGCATGCATCTGGCGCGCGTGATGCGCGCGGTGCGCCGGATTCCGGAAGTGGTGCGTGTCGGTCGCGTCCGCAGCGATGGCCGCGCCGGCTGAACGCCGTGCGCCAATCGGATAAAATCATGCTCATTCACAGGGAGAAGGGTCGAAATGGCGACGTACGAATCCGATCACACCAAGTTCATGCGTGAGTGGCTGCAGAAGCATCCTCAGGAAGTGGTCGAACAGAAGAGGGGCCGCGCATTGTGGTGGGACAAGCCGCAGACGCTGGAAGAACAGCAGCGCTTCGACGACAGCCGCGTGCCGGTAAAGCCGTACTACTACGACGCCAATCATTGATGCGACTGCCGCGCCGGCGGTGTTCCCGGCGGCGTGGGGTCCGTTGCGAATCGGCACCGTGCAGGGACGGGATCGTCCGCTGCGCGCGCGGTCGCGCGTCGTCGCGTCCGAGGAGTGCTTGAAGCGATGAGCCTGTCCCCGGGCCTGCCCGCGCGGCTCGCGATCGTCGATGTCGAGACCACCGGCGCGCACCCGGTGCGCGACCGTGTCACCGAGATCGCGATCCTGCGCGTCGAAGGCGGTGAAGTGGTGGCGCGCTGGGAGAGCCTGGTCAATCCGGGCATGCCCATCCCGGGGATGATCCAGGACCTGATCGGCATCACCGACGCCATGGTGGCCGCGGCGCCGCCCTTCGCCGCCCTCGCCGACACGGTGGCGGCACTGCTGCAGGACTGCGTGTTCGTGGCGCACAACGCGCGCTTCGACTACGGCTTCATCAAGAACGAATTCGCACGCGCCGGCCGGGCGTTCGATGCGCCGGTGCTGTGCACCGTGAAGCTGTCGCGCGCGCTGCATCCCGAGCATCACCGCCACGGGCTCGATGCGTTGATCGAGCGCCACGGCCTGGTGTGCGACGCGCGCCACCGCGCGATGGGCGATAGCGAGGCGTTGTGGCAGTTCGCGCGGCTGGTGAGCGACCGCTTCGCGCCGGAGTTGGTCGCGCGCGCCGCCGAACGCGCGATGAAGGCGCCCGCGCAGCCGCCCGGCCTGCCCGAAGGCATGCTGGAAGCGGTGCCGGACGGCCCCGGCATCTATCTGTTCCATGCCGAGGCCGAGCTGCCGCCGGCGGGGCGCAGCGAGCGGCCGCTCTACCTCGGTCGCAGCCTGAACCTGCGCGGCAAGGTCAGGGAACACTTTTCCGCCGCCGGCGCGAAGGGGCGCGATGCCGAACTCGCCCGCCAGGTGCGTCGCGTCGACTGGATCGAGACCGCGGGCGAACTGGGGGCGCTGCTGCTCGAGGCCGAACTGTTGAAGCGGCTGCGACCGTCGGGCAACCGCGTGCCCGAAGGCGCGGAGGCCGCGTTCGCGCTGCGGCTCA